>NZ_MOWQ01000017.1:0-34861 GCF_002095565.1 Leuconostoc sp. BM2
GACAGTGCGTTCTTGAGATGATAAACTAGTCATGAGTCGCAGTTCCTTTATGGTTGTTTTAGACAATTACCATTAAAGGCGCTGCGGCTTTTTTATTCAAGTGTTCGGTTTAATTTTACAATCTACCTTATCTACTTCGAGGTTTAGAGAGTTTTGGCGTTTTATTTCTTTTGTGTTGGTTTCACTCGAACGCTTGCTATCACTATCCTTACTGGTACTTGTGGCATGATGTTCAAGAGGGGGGGTAGAAACTTGTCCTTCTGCTGACACCGTAACAAAAGGTGTCAGTAAATTGATTATGATTATCCCTATTAACATAATTTTTGGTAATTTAGCCATTGCACACTTGTCCCAATCAGATTAGGTATTCATTATCACTGGAAAAGTTGCCTAAAAGGTGAAATAAATTCGAATACTGTGTAACGAATTTGTGAACAAATTGTGCAGATGTCGCTAAACCTGTCTAATACTTCAAACTAAAAATTGAGCACGACATAATTTATGTCGTGCTCAATTTTTTACTTATCTGTCACAATCACAGTGGCATTGTCGCCAATGTAGATTGATGTTTTCTTACCTGTTTTATTATCAACCAGATTCACACCATGTCCGTTACGGTCAAAGCTAAACGAACCAGTATATTGATAGATTATCTTGCCCTGATAATCTTTGATGACAATTTCACGTTTTTGATTGTTGTTATATTCCAACTGGTAAGTCTTTTTTGACTTAATGTAACTCGATGAGTGGATATAATTATAATATTTTGACGACGCTGCTAAGCCGAATACAACCAGCGCCACAATAATACCTATAACAGCAATTGTGTTACCTAGCCTCTTTTTACCACCAAAGAAATAAGCATAGACACCTAGTAAAATAATGACAACAGGCACGGCAAACATGGCCGCCCACAGCACCCAAGAAATAGGCGTTGGCTGAATATGAAACATTTGATTCTCCCCAATTAATGAATTTTTTGTTATTTCTTACTATATAATATCAAACATTTCATCAATTTTCACCTTGAGATGATGATAAGAAGATTATGGTATTTTTCAAATAAAGCAGGACATATTACTATGATTATAAATAGATGTCTGCTAGTATTAAGTTAATTAGTCGCATGAAAGGAGCAGTTAATGTATACCACAGTACTTTTTGCCATTATATTCTGCGTGATTGTCAGGGTAATTTTCTTAGCGATTGGCTTTAACGCTCGCCATCCCGTAGCCAAGTATGTTTGTCAGTTCATTGGATTTGCGCTATTAGTCTTTGCCATTATATTCTTGCTCACGCATTACTGGTGGTGGATATAATTGGCAATTAAGCTATCTATTTTTCAAGTTCGCCAACCGACCCGTCAGCGATTCAGATAGGTAACGATGTTCTGCGCGATGCAGGTATTCACAATCCCCATTGTGAATTCACCACCCTTGTCAATATTCAGTTCATTAGCCATAATCTGATTTTGTAATTGTTTATTATCTACCAAGAGTCGTAACAAGTCATTCTTAGAAATTTTATTTTGGCTCGTATCGCCCTCGTGTTCCGCATAAAAATAATAACGATGTGCGCCCACAGCAGCAATATTACCAATATTTCGGAGGGCATCTTTAAAACTATGTTTCTCTGCAATACCATAGTTCATCTGATTATCATTCATGATTTTGACCTCCCAATCTCTTCAATCAACCTACTATATAGTTCTCATTATAGTACAATCTGAAGGCAGAATTTTCCGAATTTTTTAATCTTTTTTCAATAAAAGTAAAAAAATTATCCCCAGTAATGATTTTTTTGTTTAACCTACTGCACCACCAGTTCTTGAATGATTTTATTAAAGTGGTTTTTATTTTTTAAATCCTTAACTGATTGGAAATTCATACTCAAATTGTCATGATCCTTTGAGTACATCAATCTTGTGATAGCTGAAACATTGCTTTTCATGACGGTGCTAACTGATGATCCCGGTACAATTCTAGCAATTTTAACGTAGCTGCCTTTGTGATAAGCCATTACGTACGGATCTTTGACGCCGGGGTTGAGTCCCGTTGTTAGCGTTAGCTTCGTCCACTCCGTCCCCATGTCATTATCTGAAAACCATTTTGTCCAATAACCATGGTTTGTCTTATTATTGGGATTAGTGACTTTATCGCTAGGCATTTTTGTATAGGCTACTTTGTATTGCAAAAATGGGTTCATGCGGTCAATTGTATCAATGCCTTTTTGGTAACCAACCAACAGCATACCTAACCATAATACCAATAACACAAAAATGGACCCCAGTATCATTGTGAGCCGCTTATAGCGATGCTTCAATGACACATCTTGATCAATTGCTTCAGCAATGCTTTTCTGTTTGTCTCTCATGTCGATTTCTTCTCCGAACATTATTTTTTCGAAAGATACGTCAAACAAATCACTCAAACGCCTTAAGACATCCAAACTAGGATAATTTTTACCTGTTTCCCAAGTTGACACAGTTTGCCGGCTGACATGAACTTCATCTGCCAGCTCCTGTTGTGTCATCTTTTTTTGTAGCCTTAGTTGTTTAATATCTTGTTCAAAACTCATAGCTTTCATCTCCTAATGTAACCGACTCACTAAGAACAATACTAGCAATTCATGCTTGCTCTTGTAAAGCAAGCGTCACTAGCATGGCATTATTTGGGGATTTGCGCGTAAAAAAATATCAAGGTTTAATTACTTCATCATGATAACAATTGCTTATGGTACAATAAGAAAAACTCGAAGGGCAACTACTATGGAAGAATTATTTGGCATGATTTTGGTATTCTCAGACACGTTATTTGATGTTGATGATGACAAACCATTTGGATTCAGATTCTGGCTCGCACTAGTCGTCTGGGCTGTTACGTTTGGTGCTTTTATCATTGCACTTTACATGTTCATCGTGTTTGTGCCAAGCTTATTTAATCACCCACTAACTCAGTTTTGGTGGGTGTGTGTTGGCATAGAAGTGCTATTTGGTGGGATGTCTTATTTTTTAGGACGGCGCACTGTAATTTGGGCTTGGCAAATTAAAAATAATATTCAAGCCCATTACCCCCAAAAACATACAGATTAATCATCTATTTTTCATGATTAGGGTGTTATAGAAACAACCAAAAAACCACGACTTAAATTTGAAGTCGTGGTTTTTTTGATTCTGATTGATATCATTTTTCGAAACAAAATTCAAAATATCATCACATTTAAAATCTAAAATTACTATTAATGGTAAAAATAATGCCACATTTACAAAAAATTTACCAGATATTTTCACAAAAACAAAATAACAATGAGACACTAATTAAGTACAGAAAATTATTATTAAGTACACATCGTTATATCAAAACACTCAGGGAGAATATGATGAAACGCACACTCACTCGAACACTCAAGCTATCAGCAATTGCGCTGATACTCTGCCCAAGTTTTTGCACTAGCGTCATAACTGCTTCCAATATCAATGCCATTGATATTGATGCCGCGCAAAAAACCAAAGTTTATAGCGATGCTGATGTCAAGCAAGTGATAAACAACCTTAATGATGATTTATCGGAAATTTCAAAGTCAACTAAGTCTGATAGTGATACTGATTTGAAGCCACTATCGCCAATGTATAAAAATAATACTGATAATATACTCAACGCAATCGGCGCCGCTGCTTCTTGGGCAACGGCAGCATTCGCCGATAGTACCAAAGAATCTTGGAAAGCCGGAAAAGGTCTCGCTTTTAAAGAAAGTATGACTGGCTTGGCTAAACTGTTAGATTTTGGTAAACTGTTTGGTCCTCTAGTCAAACTATTTATGGGATTCGGCTGCCCGGGGGAAGAATCACCTGAAATGAAAGCAATCAATGATCTAAAAAACACACTCAACTATTTTCAAGAACAAACAGCAGCTCATTTTAAAACAACCAATCGAAAAATCGATTTAAACACGATTACCCCACTCGTTCAAGAACAAATCACCATGCAACAAAATTTCAAAACCGCTAACGGTGGTACAGACGCTCTAACTGGAGAGCTACATGCTAAAGAATATTTCACTGGAAAAAACACAAATGAAACAACATTTGATTATAATACAAAAGCAATTTATCACACAATTGGCGATTGCAAAGTAGAAAACAATACGGTTAGTTTTTCACAAGACAAAAACACAACATTTGTTGGTGATGTACAAAAATTTGGCAATGCTTTAACCAGTAGAACATTACAAGGCAAGTCATACGATTCATTTAATTTATACGCTGCCTATTTGTCTCTTGCTCGAGAACTTAATTTTGCAACATTCAGTGACAGAGAAAAATGGAACGAAACCATCAAAGATGATTGGGCGTACCTGACTCAAGTTGCAACGCTAGGCATTTATGCCGATGCCATGCGTTGTCAAGCCATTTCTATTGCTTTTGACCGACTAACTCATAATGACGCATTCTGGCAAGATAAGACGTCAGCAATTGAGACAAAACTTAGAAAAGATCTAGCGGCTTATTCGGATGTCAAGAAACAAGATGAGAAACAAGATGTGAACCTCTTCGGCTTAACCGTTACAAATATCGGCACTAACTCAAACGACTACACAAGAACCTATGGACCAATTACAGCAGTAGAGCGCAATACCACAACCCCATTAACCGAATTAAGCCAAAAAATCGAACAAAATTATAACAACAATCAAAAAGAATTTGATCAAGAAAAGAGTCTTTCAAACCAAGGTACTTACTATGATTATGCAGCTGCCACATCATTTACGACGAACAATTCTTGCCCATTGTATCGAGCAGTCTTAGGTAGTGCTGGCGGCAAAGACGCGCAAATCAAAAAACAAGGTGGCATAACGAACCATTGGGGTGTCGCTAATCTAATGGGTCGCCATGGATTAGTTGATGGCTTGGAACCAGTTGCCAGTTTAGATCATAGCCCACTCGAAGCACAAGATAATGATCCGCAAGGCTATGATATGAGTAACGCCTTGTCTAGTCAACAATTAGCTAATATGATGGCTGGCTTAGATGTAAAAGGGCAAAGTTTGGAACAATTTTGTCCAGAGATAAAAGGTCGCCCTGTTTATGCTAATAATTTTGACCCTAAAACCGATGATCATGGTGTCTCATCAGGTTTCATGTACTGGGAAGGTTATGATTTAGATGCCAATTATTACCGTGGCACTAAATTAGACCCTAATCAAAAAATAAAACATGCCTTCTACGAATATTACTCATTTTTAAATTCATCGGGTGTTGGCTCCCGGTATTTGCCTACTGAATGGCAGCACACAAAGCAAGCCGTAACCATTTTAAAAGCTGGGAAACCTATGAATCCAAGTTATCTGATTCAATAAAAGTCATAGCCAACATTCAAACTCATTTGTATTTAAAAAGCAAGCTACTGTTAGAAAATCAGTAGCTTGTTTTTTGTCATAAGAAAAAGCGTCATATCAAGGTTTTTACAACTTGATACAACGCCATTCAATGGTTAGTGGAGAAGAAGGGATTCGAACCCTCGCACGCTTTAACACGTCTACACCCTTAGCAAGGGCGCCTCTTCAGCCGCTTGAGTACTTCTCCATAACAGATAATACTATACCAGAATTTACCGATGATAGCAATACCTGTTAACACTTATACCGTCAAACGCATCTTTTGAGTAGCCTGACGGATCAACACTGTGGCTAATACCACGACAATTATTTTGATCAAACCTGACAATACGAACGGTGTCACACCAGCCGCAATTGCTGCTGTTGCACTCATGTGCGTACTGATAGACAACCAAATTGTACCAATCGCCAAATTAACGACCACTGCTACAACGTTGGCAACAATCAATGCCAAAATGTTTGAGGTATGCTTAATTGTCAACCCAATGATTGGTGCATAAAGCAAGAATGACCACAAATAGCCGGCAGTTGGTCCAATCAGGACGGCAAAGCCACTAGAATATCCTGCAAAGACCGGCAAACCAAGTGCGCCAAGTACAATATAAAGTCCAATTGCTGTTAAACTAACCCGCGTTGACGCTACTGAAGCTACTAGTGCAACAATTAAAGTTTGTAGTGTCATTGGTACTGGTCCAACATTAATTGCTAGTGGTCCAATAATCAGTAAAAGTGCGGTCAAAACCGCTGTAATCGCAATTCGTTGTGTATTATTTTTCATTTCTTCGCCTTAATGAACACCTTGGTTACATCACCACTGATGAATGGTTTTAAGTTTTCATCATGTTTCAATAATAATTCACCCCGTGTACCAATGTCAAGAACTTGCCCAGAAATTTCATGGTTATTTGTCAGCAAAGTGACCATCTTATCCTTTAAATATGAATGCTGACGGTAATAATCAAGATGTTGACCTGCTTGATAGCCAGATATATTTTGAACAATTCTTTCAAAAATAGTGGTCACTAACGCATTGCGATCCACGTCCACACCGAGTGTTGTTACAATATCTTCCAAATCAGATGGCACTGCGGTCGGTAAAATATTTAAGCCAATACCAATAATCACCTGTGTTATTTTACCCGAATTTAAAATGCCTTCAACTAAGACACCACCCATTTTACGATCATGCAGGTAAAAATCATTGACCCACTTCAATGACACTTGAACCCCAGTCATTTCAAAAAGAACTTCTGCCACAGAAACCGCCACTCCTGTTGTTAACAGACCGGCGTCAAATTCGCCCACAACATCAAAAACATAAGTTTGATAAACGCCTGCGCCTCGTGGTGAAAAGAAAAAGCGTCCCTTTTTACCATAACCAGCGCGCTGTTGATTGCTCACAATGCCAAAAGGTCGTGACACGCCCTGTTTGAGCATATCACGACCTATTGTCATTGTTGAATCAACCACATCAATCACAGTAATATCGTCATGCATACCTGTTTGAGTGAGTAAATTCATTAATCTGATTCCTTTTTATAACTTAATGCCGCAACGTTCAATTCCTTGTCCCCAAGTCCTTGTGTAAAGCTGGTCTCGTGCGACACAATAATGACATTCCCTTGAAACTTGTCAATTGCCGCGCGCAAAGCATTCTTGGTTCCTTCATCCAAATGGTTTGTTGGCTCATCTAAAATCAAGAAATTACTTGGCTTCATTTCCATGATTGCCAACTTAACTTTGGTTTGTTCACCACCTGAAAGTTGTTGCAGTGGTTTTTGGGCATTTTCAGCATTGATGCCTGCTGCAGCTAAACGCGTACGCAAGGCTTTTGGTTCCAATGTTGGAAAACGATCTTGCATTTCTTGCAACGGTGTCTTGCTATCATTATCCCAAGCCAAATCTTGGTCAAAATAGTTAACAACGGCTGATGGGGAAAATTCAGATTGACCAGCTAATGCCGGTATGACACCCAAAATTGATTTAATCAAAGTTGATTTACCAGCACCGTTAAAACCTTTAAAGACAACTTTTTGCCCAGTGGTGATTGAAAAAGTCACTGGCTCCAGCACTGGCGTCACATAACCAACAGATAAATCACTAACGGTCAACGCATTAGATGATTGTGAATTAACATAGGGAAAATTAAATTTAGCTTGCAATGTTTCAGAAGGTGGATCAACGCGGTCCATGCGCGCCAACATTTTTTCACGAGACTTTGCTTGCTTAGAAGTTGAAGCACGTGCCTTATTTTTGGCAATGAATTTTTGTGCTTTTTCAATTTCTGTTTGTTGCTTTTCGTACTGACGCAACTGTTGTTCGGCGCGTTCGTCTTTTTGGCGCATAGCCTTTTTAAATGACCCACGGAATTTAGTGATTTTACCAAATGAAACATCAATGATTGCGTTAGTGACTTTGTCTAAGAAATCAAAGTCATGGGAAATAATCATTGCTGAACCTTCGAAGGTTTGCAAAAAGTCTTCCAGCCATTCAATGTGTGCCACATCCAAATAGTTGGTTGGCTCATCCAAAATAATCACGTCATCATTTTCCAACAAGAGCTTGGCCAAAATGACCTTGGCGCGCTGTCCACCAGACATAGCTTCCAACTCGCGCTCACGTCCAATAGCCTCTAATCCCAAACCAGAAATCACACGCTCAATTTGCGTGTCGACATCATAAAAGCCTGCCGCATCAAGTTCTTCTTGCATACGACCAGCGCGTTCGAGCAATTTATCAGACAACGTTTCGGCATACTCATTGTAAAGTGCCGTGATACGATCTTGTTTGTCATATAGGTCTTGATAAGCGGTATGCAAAAAATCGACCAGCGTCATACCCTCTGGAATTTCTGCATACTGGTCCAAATAACCGATTTTCAAGCCTTTTTGCCAATCAATTTTGCCTGATAATGGGAGTTCTTGCCCAGTGACAATTTTAATGAGTGTTGATTTGCCGGCACCATTTTGTCCAACAATTCCCATGTGTTCGCCACTTTGAAGCTCAAACTCTGCGTCTTCATATAAAGTTTTTTCTGCGTAGGCCATGGTTAGGCCGTTTACTTCTAATAATGCCATAACTATAAGTTTATCACATTTTAAATCAACATTGAGTATGTGTGTGGTATATTGTCAGGATTACCGGCCAATATTTCCTTGCGCGTTAATTTTGCTGCCTCTTGAACGAACTTTGCCGTCTGATTCATGCCAGCAATTTCGTATGCTGGGACAACAGACGTTGCTTGTGTGTAGCCACCTTCAACATCCCCCTGAAGCATTTGCAATATGCCTTTGCTATACACAAGCCTTAACCGTTGCGTGGTTAAATTCGTCATGAATTCGTCCATACTCTTTAATACTGATTCTTCTAAAGCTAACATTTCAGCAGCGCCCTCAATATCTGTGTAAATCAAGCCAGTGAAAACAACGTCAATAATGTTAACTAGCCGCATCTGTTCTGTTCGCAATTGTGAATAAAAATGTGCCCGTTTAATGGCTAAACGCCCCAGTGCCAACAAGTCTGTTGGTGACATCCCCGGATAAAATAAAGTAAAAATATCTAGTTCAATTCGCCCCCAAGTTTCAGCTTGCTTGAGAAAATCAACAGCTGGTTTGACATGTTTTTTTACTTCAACACGATCATAAAACTGCTTATCCGTTTCTTTGTCTAGGCCATACTTCAGCATGATACCAAATTCACGCATAAAACGAGCCCCAATGCCGCCACGACCATGTTTTAAATCATTAGTTGATCGTGTAATCATCGCCTCAAGTTGTTGCATTTCTTTTGGCTCACCAGTTTGCACACCCATTTCATGTAGCTTCATATAGATATAATTATCACTACGATCACCACCAAGAAATAAGAATTCATCATGGCTGACGCCCATGTCGGATAATAATTTGTCTAGACGATCAGCCGATATACGTGTTTGCCCTCTTTCAAACTTACCAATCAATGATCGTGAAATGTTGGGTTGCTCGAGGTCAACAATTTTCAAGCCCTTATCTTCTCGCAAGCGTTTAAATGTCGCGCCATAATCAATCATAGTTCACCTCATAATTCAAAACGCAGAATGCGTGTATGCTGTTGCCCGTGCTTCACTTGTTCCTCAAAAGCTAACCAGTCTTGTGCTGAAAAGCCAAAGAACGTATCAAATGTCAAACCAATTTGCTGGCTTACAGTTGTCAATTGTTCAAAATCTGCTCGACTTTTTGTAATTTGACCTTCAGCAAGCTCTTGTAACGCCTCAGCTAATTTGTATTTCAAATGATTATCAGCATTATTTCGAGCTGTCATTTCTCTGGACATAAGTGTCAGGATTTCAGCTGATAATTGCGTATCAGTATACACAGTCGCAAAGAAAACTGAATTTAACAAACGAAACATATAATCTTCATACACAGCTTGCTGCTGATAAATGGCAATTTTTTGTACCGCTAACTGAACTAATGGTCGTAACTCTGCGGCGCAGATCATTGAGGCAAATCGGGTCAATATTTTCATCTCAAATTCCCCCCATGTATCAACTGACAATAAATAATTTTTTGCTCGGCGTCCACCTTGCAACAGACGTTGAGAAACATTTGTCGCATTAGCATGTTGTGCTAAGTGTTGCACATCAAGTAATTTTTGAAAGAAATCTAGCGCCAACAACACCGGCAATCGCTGTGTCGTATGCGTTAATTTCTTAGCTAATAATGACACATATTGACCCACAACTGCGCTGTTACGCGTTAAATCAATTGTTGCCTGTTCGGTTATTTGTGTAAATAAATCATCAAACACTTGCGCAGAAAAGTGGTTGGACAGCGCAAAAAATTCTAAGGGGGTCACATTTAACCGCTGTAATATCCTTGTGAAGTGTTCTAAAGATATGTTGGTTTCACCTTTTTCAAAACGAGCCAAAAAGGAGGCAGATACAATATCCCCCGCTGTTTTTGCCAATGTCATCTGTTTGCCAACACGCAATTCATGAAAAACTTCGCCATAATTCGTCATTTTATACCTGCTTATTTTTAAAAGTTGTCATATATGTCACTTTTACCGTATTAACAACAAAATCAATTATGCTTATTTTACTAGCTGTTGTGTACAGATAATTTAAAGTAGAATATATTCTCTTATTGTTCTTTAATTTATCTTACCGTGTACACTTAATTTATTCAAGTCAAAAGGAGTATTGCTAGTGCAGGTTTTCAAAGTCAACAAAGCATTTCGCGTGATGATTATAGCGCAGTTCTTTAATAATATTGGGAGCAGTTTTTTCAACATTGTTTTTTTAATTTATGCCGCTACCCTACCCAATAAAACGCTCGCAGTAACATTAGTGGCATTCGCTGAGTTTTTCCCGTCATTATTATCGGTTGTGATGGGAAATTTGGCAGATAAAACTAAAAATCATCTGCGCGCTTGGTCATTTGCCCGACTATCGCAAGCCGGTATATTCTTAATTGTAACTGTTATTCTAACTTTCTGGCATGGTCGGTTTGACAGCTTTATCGTGCTATTTCTACTTATTTTTTTCGCTGATACCATTGGTTCATACAGCAATCTATTAATGACCCCCGTATCACGATATATTTTAAGCGATGATCAATTACAAAACGCAATGGGATTGGAGCAAGCGGTCAGTATCACGGTGAGTTTAATTGGCGGTTTTGCTGGTGTGGGATTATTGGGATTACTACATCAGGATTATGCCGCTTTTAGCTTGATCAATGCGTTCATGTTCATCGTCGCTTGGTTCATTATGACTGTCAATCGTCGCCACTTCAAACAAGCCGAAGCACATATTGAAACAACACAACGTCCAAAATCAACGCAACCCATGTGGCACGACTTAAAGACGACTTTCTCGTATGTTTATCAAGACAAGCTATTCTTCCAGTTAATGCTGTTAGCCACTGCAGTTAATTTTATTGGCACCTCGCTAAATGGCGTATTTAATGTCACGCTTTTACACGAAAAAAGCCTGCTCATTGGTAGTTTTGGCACTACCGTCGCGATGTTTGGTGCTATCTTTTCAACCGGAATGTTGTTAGGCTCTCTTCTGCCCATGCCTTTTCTGAGTCATCTAACAACTAAGCAATTACTAGCCGTAGCGATGACTGGCGTACTAGGCTTAGAGCTCGTACCAATCATTTATCCAAACGGCAGTGTATGGATGATTATTTCCTTTGTCGTTGCTTATTTTAATGCGCAAGTCAATCCCAAATTTGGTGCCATTTTAATGAAACGCATTGATCAAAACCAGCTAGCAAGTGTCAGTGGTTTGCTCAATACATTCGCTTTGTCAAGCGCACCAATCGGTCAGTTTTTGTTCCTCGGTATTGCAAATTTAATTTCACCAAATATCTCGTGGGTAATAATGGCGATTGTGACATTGATGACTGTTGTATACATCATTTTAACCCGTCAACATGACATTGAGAAGGTTGAAAAAACCACTGAAACAGCTATACTATAAGTATTATGAAACCAAGAAAACTCAACATTAAAACAATTCCTGCTCAAGATGTTAACCGTGCCTACCGTTTTTGGCGTGATGTATTCGACCTACCACAATCCGGTCACGCTAGTGGTCGCCACTTAATGATTGATGGTGATGATATTATTTTTGTAGCCGGTGAACCAACTGATCAATTAGAAATGTTGATTAGAGACCATCAAGATGAATTAAAGCAACATCTTCGCAATAATTTTATTCCAATTGTAGGCAAGCCCGAACCCCGTTTTGGCAATAAAATCGCCTTTAAAATCCATGATTCCGAAGGTAACTTAATCACACTTGAGGCAAATCAATAGTTAAAAAAAAACGAGACACAAGTTCTGTATCTCGTTTTTTTGATTATAGTGCTGTGAAGTCAAAGACTTTACGACCAGTAATGTTACCAGCCTTCATCTCATCAATCACGTCATTCATATCCTTGAAATCAACTGTCTCGACGATTGGCTTAACTTTACCTTCAGCCCCAAATTGGAAGGCTTCTTTCAAATCGGCACGAGTACCAACAAGTGATCCTCGAACTTCAATGCCGTCTAATACTGTTTTAGCAATATTGAGTGCCATATCACCTTGTGGCAAAGCAACAGCCACTAACTTACCCATTGGGCGCAAAACATTAACAGCTTGTGAGAAAGCTGCATCATTAACAGCAGTTACTTGTGCGTTATGCACACCACCAGTTAATTCATTAACCTTAGCAACCACATCTTCGGTCTTACGGTTGACCAACACTTCAGCACCGTTAGCCTTAGCAGCAGCCAACTTGTCATCGTTACCATCAATAACGGCTACGTGTGCACCAAATACATTATGAGCATATTGCACAGCCAAGTTACCTAAACCACCGGCACCATGAACTGACACCCATTCACCTGGCTTTGTTTCACCAACTTTAAGTGACTTATACATTGTCACACCGGCACAAGTGATTGATGTTGCTTCAACTGGATCCAAACCTTCTGGTACTTTCACTGCATATTTTGAGTTGACAACAACCTGTTGTGACATTGCACCGTCAATCGTGTAACCTGAGTTACGAACCTTACGGCAGAACGTTTCATTACCTGAAACACAGTAGTCACAAACACCACAAGCATCATAGAACCAAGCAATTGATACGCGATCACCAATTTTAAGATAATCACCGGCACCTTCGCCTAACTTTGAAACACGACCAACGCCTTCATGACCAATAACACGACGGAATTGACCATTGCGTTCACCAATTTCATTTGGATTACCAAAATCACCATTAGCACAGTGCAAATCTGTGTGACAAAGACCGACATATTCAACGTCAACCAAAGCATCACCAAAGCCTAACGCGCGTGGTTGCCAATCATCAATTAAATCAACATACCCATCATTCACTTCACGGACAACTGCTGCTTTCATATTTAACCTCTTTCATATATGTGAATTTATTTACAAGTAAATTGTAACCATAAAATTCATATTTGTAAATAGTTTTTATGTAAAATTTACATAAAATTCTTTTGTAAAGTGACGTGTTTCACTAACAAATGTATAGAGAGCCTCTACGGTTTCTAAAAATAAAAGTTGGATTACGAGAATTTTAAAACTAACTTGCCTAAAACGTGCTGACGACTATGGAATTCTTTCAGATTAATCACATTAAAAGGCGCCACCTCGGCAATATTGACTTTCACATCACCACTGGCAACCATCTGCAACAAAGCTGCTAATTGTTGCCCGTTTGACTTCATGAAACTGTTTGTTACTCTTGGATCATCATTGTTATCAACAATAGACACCAGTCGACCTTCGAGTTGCAACACGTTCAAAGAATCAGTTAAGGTTTTACCACCGATGGTATCAAGAACGACATCTACTTTATCTTTAATAACAGTTGCCAAACTTTCTTTCTTATAGTCAATAACATGTAAATGCGGATTGAAGGACTTCAAAAATACAGCTGATTCGCCGCTGGCCGTTGTATATATTTTCCCCGCGCCGATTGTCTGAGCAACTTGGATCGCGGTAAAACCAACTGAACCAGCACCACCGTGAATCAATACGCTCTCACCAGGTCGTACATCAAAATCAGTCGTCATCATTTGATACCCAGTTTGGCCGCCTAAAGCAACTGCTGCGGCTGTCTCATAACTCACACCATCTGGAATTTTAGCCAATTGCTTGCTACTTACAGCCACAAATTCAGCGTAACTTTTGAGATGTGGTGACGCCGCAACACGATCACCAACATGAAAATCACTTACTTCACTACCTACTGCAATAATGTCACCTGCCACAGACGAGCCATTAATCAGTGGTGTTGGTGCACTAGTTCCCATGACACCTGCACGAAACTTAACATCATAGGGATCAATAGCTGTTGCATGTTGCTTAACCAGTACTTGACTGGGCTTAATGTCTGGTGTTTTGGCATCCGTTACCTCTGCAAAAACGTCGACGTCGCCATAATCTTTCATCTCTATTGCGTACATTTTTTCACACTTTCTTTTCTTCGAAATGTCTGAGTCGCTTTCACATACATTGTAAGCTAATTAACCGCTAAAATGTTAATTTTGGTTCAAATTTTTATAAAACAATTAGAAAGTCACATAAAAAAACATCACAACATTAGGAAGTCAAAAATCCATGTTGTGATGTTTTTTACTGGTTGGCTCAACTACTGCTTACGGGCTGGAAAAGTAACGTGAGCCATGGGAGGATACCAACCCGTATTTAATTTGTGATTACTTACGTGGATTACCAGAAGTAGTCAATTTGTTTGAAGTAACACTCAATTTAGCGTACAAATCGTTGACAGGCGCATTTGTCCATCCCTTAACACGACCATTGACCAATTGTACATCAATGTTAGTGTAAGTAGGAATTGTGTAAGCTTCTTTATCAACAACTAACTTTTGGAAGGCCTTGATATTCTTAATCAAGCTTGCATCAGAAGTTGAATTCTGTGTGTCAGTCAAATTCTTAGTCAAAGCAGCTGATGTGACATGTCCAAAGTTATAAGCAGCGTTCTTGCTCCAATGTTGGTCAAATGTTGGTACTGTACCTTCACCCCAACCACCATCAGTGATATCCCAATCATTGTTCTTTGCTGACAAAACAATTGACTGCCAAGTAGCTGCATCAACTAACTTGTCTTGATAAAGCTTAACTTCAATACCGGCTGCTTTCCATGCAGCGATGTAAGCTTTTGCTTCAGACTCAGCTGTTGAACGACCTGAACGAGCTAAGTAAGTCAACGTTAGGCGCTTGCCATCTTTAGCGTAGTAGCCATCAGAATCTTTCTTATAACCTGCCTTTTCCAACAAGCTACCAGCTTTCTTGATGTCACCGTTAGCTTTTGCTTGATAGCCCTTGACATTCTTATCATAGAACAACTTCTTAGTTTCTGACTTTGAAACTAATGTGTTGGTTGTCACACGTAGGCCGTTACCATACTTAGCAACAACCGCACCGACGTTTTGTGCATACCCAACTGCCTTACGAACATTGGCATCTTGCAATGGTGTTGAGCGATCTTGAATACTTGTTCCCTTAGAATCTGCGTGTCCTAAGTTAAAGTAAAGTTCCCAATACCCTGCATCAGCTTGACCAGTAGCAGCATATCCCTTAGCATTGTTATACTTTGACAACACTGGTGTGTTACCATTCTTCCACAATGTAGCTGGCGCTGTTGTCACAATATCAAACTTTTGCTTTGATAAGTCATTTTCAAGCTTTGACTGATCTTGGTTAACATAGTAAGTGATTGTCTTCAACTTAGCTTGTTTACCCCAGTAATCACTGTTACGCACATACTTAACTGTTGAGTCTGAAGAAACAGATGATACTTTAAATGGTCCAAATGACAAAGGCGTCTTTGTAACCTTTTTAGACGTGTCAATGGTCTTGGCACTCACATCTTTCAGATCATGATATGGCAAAGCATAGGCTGGCACACCGTAATTTTAACCTGGGTAATATTATATCACGCATATCTAATATTTGTACATGATTTAGAAATCAAAAAAACATATTTCTCATATAAATGTCATTATAATACAGAAAAAAGGCTATTTCATAAATGGTAAAGAAACTACTAAAAATATGACAATAAAAAAGCACAGGCTCATAAAAGAGCGCTGTACCTTTAATCATGCTTAAATGATAAATTTATTTTTCAGAAATTGAAGCAATACCTGGTAATTCTTTACCTTCGAGGTATTCAAGTGATGCACCACCACCTGTTGAAATATGCGTCAATTTGTCAGCAACACCCAATTGTTGTACTGCGGCAGTTGAGTCACCACCACCAACAATGGTTGTACCACCATTTTCAGTTACCTTAACCAATTCTTCACCAATTGCCAATGTACCCTTGGCGAAGTTAGGCATTTCGAACACACCCATTGGGCCGTTCCAAACAACTGTCTTAGCATCTGACAAAGTGTCTTGCAACAGCTTAACTGACTTAGGACCAATATCAAGTCCCATGTAACCATCAGGAATACCAGCTGTGGCATCAACAACTTCTGTCTTGGCATCATTTGAAAATGCGTCAGCAGCAATTGAATCAACTGGCAAAACCAACTTGTCCCCAGCTTCAGCCATCAATTCCTTAGCCAATTCAACTTTATCGGCTTCAAATAATGAGTTACCAATCTTTTCACCCTTAGCAGCATCAAATGTGTAAGCCATACCACCACCAACAATAACCTTGTCGGCTTTAGACAATAGTGACTTCACAATCTCAATCTTATCAGAAACTTTTGCACCACCAATGATAGCAACAAATGGACGAACTGGGTTAGCAACAGCGTCACCCAAGAACTTGATTTCCTTTTCCATCAAGAACCCAGCGGCTGCTTGTGAAACGTTTGAGGCGATACCGACGTTTGAAGCGTGGGCACGATGTGCTGTTCCAAAGGCGTCGTTGATGAACAAATCATCACCCAATGATGCCCAATACTTGCCCAACTCTGGGTTGTTCTTTGATTCGTTTTTGACTTCAACGCCGTCAACAACGTCCTCAAAACGTGTGTTTTCAACCATCAAAACTTCGCCATCTTGCAAAGCATTAATTGCTGATTCTAATTCTGCACCGCGTGTAAATGGTATGAACTTAACGTCTTTGCCCAACAATTCACCCAATCGCGCAGCAACTGGTGCCAATGACAATTCTTTTTTATCATCTTCAGACTTAATACGTCCCAAGTGTGAAAACAAAATTGCACGACCGTTGTGTTCCAACACGTACTTGATTGTTGGCAATGCTGCCACAATGCGGTTATCGTTTCCGATAACGCCTGCTTTGATAGGTACGTTGAAATCAACGCGCATCAATACTTTCTTACCTGAAAGTTCCAAATCTGAAACAGTCAATTTAGCCATGATAGCCTCCAATTTTTTATTGTTACAAATTCTATTATAAAACAAAACGCTTTAATTGTCTTGCTTGGTGTGTGAAAAATTGCACGATGATAACTATTTTTGGGGTTCATGCTTGATAACATGCACTTTTTGCCCAGGTAAACCAGACATTTTCAAGGTTATTGCGTCTTGTGGTTTAACCAAAATTACCTCAATTGGATGATGTTTATTCTTTAAAATAGCAGATACTTCTTTCAAAATGCGACCATTCTTATCAGTCACATCATTAAATAATGTCAGTTTGGTTTTTTGTGGTGCAAAGTCAATTGAACGACCAAGCTGTGTCACATTGTACTGATTGTTGACATGTTGATTACCGACATCTGCAATATAATCACTCTGTCGCCGAAATTTATGTCCAAAAGCCACGACTAAATTACAATGCCCATCAGCATAAAAATCTTGAACAACCACTTTGTTATTGCCAAGATAAAAATCAGATTGCAATAGTTCCCCCTCACTAAAATACTGTTTAGCAAACAAGCGGCCGTCACGTCGATAAATATCTTTATAGTCAATTTTGCCGTCGCCATCATACCACGTCACAGCTTGTACTAGTCGCTTAGAATGACTAAACCACCTCACTTTTGCCAACTCACGACCACAGCTCATGATACTTTTAGTGCCATCTTGATTGATGATGATTTGGCTTTCATTTGGCACGGCTAAATCTGACCACCAAATACCTTTTGTTTCATCGATTGTTGAAAAATATTGTTGCCCGTACATGTCAAACACCTTATCAGGTGGCAATCCCATTTTTTTAATGAGGTAAACAGCATCTTCATGGGGCGTGGCAACCCATAATTCATCACTATGACCGAGTTTCACTTGTTCGATTTGCCAAGCAATACCATCTAATTGCGTAATCGATAAAGAATTGATAATTTCAATTTTCATGATAGCACCTCAACAACACGTGCCCATTGATCAGCTATTCTTTTGACTTGAAAGTTTTCAGCAGTCAATGCAGCACCCTCCGATAATGCATCATAATCTGTAAAAATAAGTCTCATTGCTGCTGACAAGTGAGCAATATTGGCAGCTTCTTTTTTGTTATGACGATCAAATTCTGCTAAATGACCGTTTTTACCATCTTTAATCAACGATTGTGCACCGTACAAATTAGCATAGGACGCAACTGGTAGTGCTGCTCCCAACGCTTCCATGTAGGTCAAACCGAAACCCTCCGAATAAGACGCGGAAACATAAGCGTCATAGTTCAGCAGCTCGCGTGTAATCGACTGACTCAATCCCTTTAAAGTGATTTTGTCATTCAAATGGTAGTCGTTAATGAGCTGTTTTAATTTTTTTTCTTCATTTCCCGTACCATATATTGACAAAGTGGCAGCAAAACCGTCTTGATTAAGTTGCGCAATCGACTCAATAATGTGCGCTATCTTTTTTTCTGGGTGTAGTCGTGAAACCATGACGAATTTTGCGACATTACCAGCCCATTTTTTTGGCGCCGCAATTTGACTAACACCACCGACTGGAATCGCTATTATTTTATGAGAATCGACTGAGAAACCGCTATCACGCAATTGTGACAACATATCATTTTGCTGCAAAGTTGTCGCGACAATTACCTTGTCAATATCATCTAAATGATCAAACATATATTGATAATAGTTATTCCATAATGGCCGACCATTCTGATAGGAAACCAAATGAGCTGCATGCACAATGTCAATGATTTTCAACTGATATCCTCGGTGCTTCAAAGTAATAAGTGCTTCCTCATTGTCAGTGCCACGATCAACAAAATAACAATTATTAGCAAATTCACGTTGCAATTCTAACAAAAAAAATACGAGTAATTCTTCAAAAGTCGCAAATAAATAATCCCGACCACGAAATTGCGAGACATGAATGTTGGTCATGGTTTTACCCAGTGATTCAGAATAACGATAATGCCAAGTCACACGATGTTGCCCATTTTCTAAAATGACACGGTCGTCCCCAACTAAATAAACATTTTTCTTGCTATCAAAACGTTTATTTTTTAATATGGTCGCTTGATAATGACCGGTTGTTTGTTGATTTATCAATCTTTGGGTATCAACAAAATCCACTAAAACGTGCTGTTGGTAAACTTTTGTATCATTTAATCCGTTTTTCAAATAATCTGTTGGCTCATCACTTAATAAATAATCATACAGACCGATAACTTCATTTTCCTTTAAATGCCATTCCTTCATATGTTCATGAAGCTGCGGTAGATAATCAGTGTAAATCAATTTGAAAGCCATGTTTTTTTCACGGAAGCATTGGGCTCGATAAAATTGCGCGTGTTCAACACCGCTATTACCATGTCCAATTCTTTTATTCATAAAAAAATTCATCATTGACACCTCTTACTAGGCAATTCTTATCATGACAATTATATACAAAAAAGGAACTTTCCCAAGTTCCTTTAGCAATTGCCCCTGCTGGATTCGAACCAGCGCATGTCGGTACCAAAAACCGATGCCTTACCGCTTGGCGAAGGGGCAATAGTTAATTTATTTTGCCGTTAACTATTAAATCGGCAATGGGAGCGGTAGGATTCGAACCTACGAACCCGAAGGAACGGAGTTACAGTCCGTCGCGTTTAGCCAGACTTCGCTACACTCCCATATCTCAAACAACTATATTATAATACCAGAAAATGAGAATGATAGCAAGCAATTTTGACATAAAAGACAAAAAAACGATGTTTTGCTATATTTTCACTCATTAACTAATCAAAACATACAATTATTTGAGCATAAATCATATTATTACAGTATTTTACAGAACAGTTATCACCAAATTTGGACACGCTTATCTGGCGCCAACCACATACCATCAGTTTCTTTAACATCAAATGTTGTGAAAAAGTCGTCAAAATTTTTCAATTGTACATTAACGCGCGCCTTAGCAGGACCATGCGGATCCATTGCCGCTAACAACTGCATATACTCAGGACGTGCTTTCATACGCCAAATAGCAGCCCAATTAGTAAAGAATGCTTCAGATGAAAAATCCTCATCTCGTTTGGCAGCGGCCAAAGCAGCAGCTAAACCACCCAAATCAGCTACGTTTTCTGACACCGTTAACTTTCCATTCACCTTGGCGCCGTATGAGTCCAAGCCATCAAATTGATCAACAACTTGCTGTGTACGTTCTTTGAAGGCAGCATAATCTGCATCAGTCCACCAATTATTTAAACTACCAAATTCATCAAATGACGCACCATTGGTATCGAAAGCATGAGAAATTTCATGAGCAATCACTGCGCCGATACCACCATAATTAGCTGATGAAGATTGATTTAAGCTATAAAATGGTGCTTGTAAAATGGCCGCCGGAAAGAAAATTTGATTTTGTTGCGGATCATAGTAAGCGTTAACCAAGTGTGCTGGCATTTGCCATTCATTTTCATCAACTGGTTGATGCCATTGTTGCCAAGCATGGGCAATCTCAATTTGCCTAAATTTAGCTGCAGACTCAAACAATGTGGCACCTTCATCAACTGTCTTTTGAGCCAAACGATCTGGCAGCTTATCAGGATAACCAATATGAGGCACAATTGCGTTAAGTTTGATAATTGCTTTGTCCCGTGTCGCCTGCGTCAACCAAGTAACGTTTTGCAAACGATTTTTATAGACATCAATCATCGTCGCTACCTTTGATTCAACGTCCGCTTTTGCCTCCGGAGAAAATTTCTCATGTGCATAATACATGCCAATCGCTTGGCTAAATGGGGCTTCTGCCAAGTAAAAAGCTGCTTTCTCGGTACTTTTAGCTTCAGGCAAGCCTTGTAAAGCTCTCGCGTAAGCGCCACCCAAGACACGCAAATCATCACTCAACAAATCAGTGTACTCATTAGCAACGTTTATTAGCAGATAATCTTTCAATAATGGCCATGCGTCCTCAGAATAAAATTGATTTGCAGAAGCCCAAAAACGTTCTGCAGGTACAATGATTTCATCCGGTATCTGTCCAATCAAGGATTTAATAATATCATTTAGTGGCAACTCAGACGCTTGTTCAACAAAATTTTTCCATTGATAAGGGTGATACAATTTAGCATATTCATTTTGTTCCTCCCGACTCAACGAAACACTTGCAACTTTGGCGTCCAAAGCAATGTAATTGTCAATCATTGCTTCCGTTTCATCACTTGAAAAGCCAAACTGAGGCAATAATGTCATTTGCTGTTCACGAAATTTCGCTAGTAATACTTTAGCTTGATCATTATCAGGGGTGTAATATGTCGTGTCTGGCAATAATAATGGTAAGCTCCCAGCCCACAAAACATTTAGTTTCGCATTCTTAAAATCCGGTTCAATTCCAAATGGCAATGCATTGGGTAATCCTTTTTGCTCAAGTTCAGCAATATGGGATGCAAAATCAGCAAACGATTGATACCCTTTATATTGCGCCAGCAAAGGCATTACTGGCGCGACACCAATTTTATCCCGTGTTTGTGTATCGGCCGTCAAACGATGATAAGCAATAAACTGTTGCAATATATCATCCTTTGGTATATTCTCACCATGTTGCCATTCATTAGTCGTTGACAACAACCAATTTTCGATGCCAATGGCTAAATCATTAAAGCCACCAGTTGACGGTTTATCAGCTGGTATTTCAGCTGTTTTAGCCCACTCACCGTTAATTGCATCATAAAAATCATCTTGTAATCTTGTCATTCCAATTCTCATTTCTTTTTCTTAATTAACTAATAAATATTATACACTTTTGGCTTTTGTTTACAAAAAAGCCGACCAATAAAGGCCGGCTAATCTATGTTTACTTTTGTTGTTGCTTATATTGCTCTGCTTCTTCCGGCGTAGCCAAGACAAAATGTCCTGGATTAACTTCAATCATGCTACGTTCTTTGCCATCAGTTTCAATGGTTGTATCATAATCAACGTGTTGCCTCAAATTTTCAGCTTCAGGATCTGGTACTGGAATAGCTGATAACAGACTCTTTGTATAAGGATGTAGTGGATGATTATAAACGGCATCTGAAGTACCAATTTCTAATAACTTACCCCAATGCATCACACCAATACGGTCTGAAATATATTTCACCATCGACAAATCATGCGCAATAAACAGATATGTCAATGAATGCTTTTTCTGCAATTCTTTCATTAAATTGACAACTTGTGCTTGAATTGAAACATCCAAAGCAGAAATAGGTTCATCCGCAATGATAAACTTTGGATCAACAGCTAACGCTCGTGCAATTCCAATTCGCTGCCTCTGACCACCAGAAAATTCATGTGGGTACCTCGTGGCGTGATCTTTGTTTAAGCCAACTAAATCAAGTAATTCCTGAACTTTAGCGTTTCGTTCATCTTTTGATTTTGCCAAATGGTTGATATCAATTCCTTCGGCAATGATATCACGTACTTTCATTCGCCCATTCAAACTAGCTTGTGGATCTTGAAAAATCATTTGCGCGTTTTTACGGAAATTAGATAACTCTTTACCCTTAAGTTTGGTAATATCTTCACCATCAAAGGTCATAGTGCCACCATTTGGTTCGTATAGCTTCAAAATGGTACGGCCAATTGTCGTCTTACCTGAACCGGACTCACCCACAAGACCAAACACTTCACCTTCATAGATATCAAAACTAACATGGTCAATAGCACGTACTTCATTGGCTTTTCCCTTGTTAAAGTACAATTGTAAATCATTCAGCTCAACCAATTTTTTTGGTGTTTCTTCAGTCATGATTAAGCCTCCTGTCCTTGTAATTCTTCCCATCGTGCCCAACGCTTCAAAATCTGTGCAGGTGGCGTCACTTTAGGTGCTCGCTCATCAAGTAACCAAGTAGCGGCATAATGTGTATCACTAATTTTAAAGAACGGTGGTTCTTCTTTACTATCAATTGCAAGTGCATACGAATTTCGTGGTGCAAAAGCATCGCCCAATGGTGGCTCTAACAAGTCAGGTGGTGTACCAGGAATAGCCTGCAATGAGCCTTCCGCCGTATCCGTGGTAGGCATTGAATTTAATAGCCCCCAAGTGTACGGATGTTGTGGATTAAAGAAAATCTCATCAACCGTGCCATACTCGACGATTTTACCAGCATACATGACAGCCACACGATCAGCCATACCCGCCACAACACCCAAATCATGGGTAATGAAAATAATTGAAGAATTAGACTGCTTTTGTAATTGCTTCATTAAATTTAAAATTTGTGCTTGAATCGTAACATCCAAAGCGGTTGTTGGCTCATCAGCTATCAAAATTTCAGGATCAGCAGCCAAAGCAATTGCAATAACAGCACGCTGTCTCATACCACCAGACCATTGGTGAGGGTAATCGTTAATATGTTCTTCAGCGTTAGGAATACCAACGCCCTTCATCAATTCCAAAGCACGAGCCAAAGCATCTTTTTCACTCAACTCTTGATGTTTAATTAATGGTTCAGCAATTTGCTGACCAATCTTCATCGTTGGATCTAAACTAGTCATCGGATCTTGGAATATCATAGCAATTTCATTACCACGAACATGTTGCCACTCTTCTTCTGACAATTCCAACAAATTTTTGTCTTTGAACAAAAGACGACTATTCTCAGGAATTACAGCGTTCTTGGCATTTAGACCCATCAATGTCTTGGTTGTGACTGACTTTCCTGACCCAGACTCACCAACAATTGCCAAAGTTTCGCCTTGATTCAAATCAAATGACACGTCTCTAATGGCCTGCACCGTACCAGCATAGGTATTGAAATTGACGTGCAAATTTTCAACTCTTAATATAGGATTACTCATAAGTACTTGCACCTCTTAATCTTCACTAGCACGTGGGTCAAAGGCATCTCGTAAGCCGTCACCCAGCAAGATAAACGCCAACGAAATCAATACCAACACACCAGAAGGAATCAAAACCTGGTAAGGGTAGAATTGCAACATGCTTTGAGCATCAGAAATCAATGAACCAAGAGAAGCCGTTGGTGGCTTAACACCCAAGTTAATGGCAGACAAGACGGCTTCAAACATGATTGCACTTGGTACTGTCATCATGATTTGAACAATAATTGTACCAGCCATATTGGGAATCAAATGCTTAATCGCAATTTTAGTTGAACTTTCACCAAGAGATTTGGCAGCCAAGACATAATCACGTTCTTTCAACGAGAGTGTCATGTTGCGCACTTGTCGTGCCATACTTAGCCAACCAGTAATCGCAATCGCAATAATGATTGATGTGACACCGTTACCCAGCAACAAACCAAACATAGTTACAACAATCAAATTGGGCACCGAGGAAAGAATTTCAATGATACGCTGCATGACAACGTCAACCCAACCACCTTTCCAACCGGAGAACACACCATAAGTAACGCCAATCAACAAATCAATAAATGTTGCTGAAATCGCGACTAACAATGAGATACGAAGACCCACGATAACACGTTTTCCTAGTGAACGTCCAATGTTGTCAGTTCCCAAAATGAAGTTTTGCTTAACATTATTATTTTTGTAAGGATCAGTGGTATCCGTGGCACCTGGTTCTTTCAGCTTACCGTCCCACCCTGGAATTGGTAAACCTGAGTTTGGTGGTAAGTTTTTATATTTACCAACGTTATCAGAATCAAAAGCGTTGGCTTTATTTTGCGTCACAAAGAAATTTGATACTAATGCGAAGCCGAGAATAAACACTAAGAACCAAAGTGAAATCACAGCTAATTTATTTAATTTTAATCGACGCCAAGCATCTTGCCAAAATGACAAGGCAGGCTTAGAAATATGTTCGTTGGCTTCGGAGTTTTGTGCGCCAACGATGACAAAGTCTTCTGTATTTGCAGCCATCATGAGCCTCCTTATTGCAACCGAACACGTGGATCAACAATTGCCGTCAAGATATCCGTAATCAGAATCATAACCATCAGCATCAATGCATATACGATAGTTGTTCCCATGATTACTGGGAAATCTTTAGTTGGAATTGAAGAAACGAATTGTTGCCCGATACCTGGAATTGAGAAAATATTTTCAATCAATGTGGAACCGGTTAACAAACCAGCCGCCATTGGTCCAATCAATGTTAATACAGGAATCATAGAGTTACGGTAGGCATGTTTATTAACAACTTCTTTTTCACTAAGACCTTTAGCGCGAGCTAATTGTACGTAGTCAGAGCTCAATGCTTCAATCATTTCTGAACGAACAAACCGTGTCACAACAGCCGCTGGTGTCACAGCCAAAGCCAATGTTGGCAAGACTGACTGTGAAAATGAGTCTCCCCAGCCGGAAACTGGGAACAAAGGCCACTTGAATCCAAACAGGTACAAAAAGATAATACCTAATATGAAACTTGGTACGGAAATACCAAGAGTCGAAACAACACCCAAGAGACCATCAATTTTGTTATTTTTATTGCGTGCTGATGCGGCACCCATGAGCAAACCAGCAATCACGCCTACAACCAAAGCTTGCGCGCCAAGTTGTGCTGAGATTGGCAAACGCTGACCAATCAACATGCTAACACTTTGGTTCTGGTATTGGAACGACGTTCCAAAATCACCACGAAAGGCGTTTACTAAATAATGAAGATATTGTTGCCAAAGCGGCAAATCCAATCCGTATGCTTTGTTCAATTGGGCGATCATTTGTGGCGTTAGCTTAGGGTTATTGAACGGTGTTCCAGGCATAATTTGCATCAGGAAAAAAGTTGCAGTAATCACTAAGAATAACGTGAAAATTAAAAGCGCCAATCGCTTTAAAATGTATTTCACCATAGTCTTGACTTCCTAATAAATAAGAATTGACATATGTCAATTCTCATTTTTAATTAAATGTAGTTTAATTCTATCATAAATTACTTACTTACGGTAGGCGTATTTGAAATCAATGTTCAAGCCAGTTGTGTTAGTGATAATACCCTTAACACTTGGGCGAGCCAATGAATATCCTGCACGGAAGTACAATGGGTTGAAGTTAGCATCCTTATACAATGCAGCTTCAGCAGTCTTATAATCTGAATCACGGGCTGCATCATTCAAAGCATCTGTTGTTTCTGCCTTGTTGACAGCTGCAGTGTAGGCACTGTTCTTGAATTGACCATGGTTGTATGATGCACCATTCTTAAACAAATCATAGAATGTTGAGCCTTCTGGATAGTCACCACCCCAAAGTGAGACAACAGCTTCAAAGTTTTGCGTTTGAGAATCTGACAAACGTTGCTTGAATGGCACAAACTTTTCTTCAACTTTCAAACCAGGCAAAGGTTTTTGCAATGAGCCTTGTAGGTAATCCAATGTCGTCTTGGCAGCAGAACTGTCAGCATCAGAAGTAATTGTCAAAGTCATCTTTGTTTCGCCAACTTCTTTCAAACCTTCAGCGAACAACTTAGCAGCTGCTTTAGCATCATACTTATAGCCAGGTGCTGCGTACTTAGCCAAATCTTCACCTGATGCAGTCTTAGCCAAGCCTTGTGGTGCCAAACCATTAGCTGGTGTTGAAATACCTGATGTTACTTGATCAACCAATTCTTTACGGTTAGTTGCAAGGTTCAAAGCTTGACGGATCTTTGTGTTAGCCAAGAACTTGTTCTTACCAGTTTGGTTATATTCGATATAGGCTGTCGTTGCTTCAGGAACCTTCACCTTATCCTTATTGCTCTTGTTAGCAGCATATAGTTCAGGTGTTGAGATTGAAGCACGATCTAACTTGCCTTGCTTGTATAATTGGACAGCCGTTTCTGGCTTTTTAACAACAGAATAGTCAATTTCTTTTGTCTTAACACTTTTGGCATCCCAATAGTTATCATTTTTCACTAACTTAAAGCTGTTGTTAGTACCATTCCATCCTTCAAACTTATAAGGACCAGAATATAGCTGCTTTGCAGAAGTTGTACCATACTTCTTGCCTTGCTTTTCAACAAAGCTTTGCTTTTGTGGCATGAAATTAGCAAATGTCAACAAATAGTTAAATTGTGGCATTGCGCGTTCAAGCTTGAACGTAATAACATTGCCCTTTGCTGAGACACCCAAAGTGCTAACTTTAGCTTTACCAGCAGTAATAGCATCAGCATTTTTCACACCTGAGGCCAGATAAGAATATTGTGATGCTGTCTTTGGATCAACAATACGTTGCCATGAATAAACAAAATCTTTGGCTGTCAAAGATGAGCCATCAGACCACTTCAAACCACTCCGTAGAGTTGCTGTATAAGTCAAACCATCTTTGGAAACTTTAACTGACTTAGCCAATTCAGGCACAGCCTTACCTTTAGCATTGACACGCAACAAGTTAGCGCCTGTATTACCAATAATTGTTCCAGAATAAGTATCTGTATTCTTTGAGAAATCCAATGTTTGGATTTCTGTTGGGAAAGAAAACTTAAGTGCATTTGATGATCCATTCGAACCACCCCAGAGGCCAGCGGCGCGTGTTCCGCCACCTACCACAACGACAACGGCTGCGCCAATTGCCCATTTCTTCCATGTATCCATGTTAATATATCCTCCCGATATACTTTTTTGCTAACAATGCTATTAGTTTACCATGTGCATTTCTCATTTGCAATTCATTTTGTTATCTTTTAAGATTTTACTGCGATTTAACGTATAATATAACGTTTATAGTAGAAATACACTGGCAATCCGAACCTTATTTGATCTAATCAGCCTAATTAGCGTCAATTCTCTCTCATCAATTTAAGCTAACTTACTATCAAACCATCTTGCGATTAAGGACAATCCGTAATTTAGTAAGAAATAAATTAGGGTAATCACAATCAACACAGGAATGATATACGTTGAATTCTGTGCATAGATAATTTGACCACGATAAGTCATTTCTGACAAGACAATTCCCATTGCCAAACTCGTATCCTTAACCAATGATATCAACTGTGAAATAATTGGTGGAATCATCTTCTTGTAAGCTTGTGGCAATACAATGTAAAACATTGTTTGCAAGTTAGAAAGACCGTTGGCACGTGCACCTTCAAACTGACCTTTATCAATTGACTCAAGTCCACCACGAACAATTTCAGCCAACATTGAAGACTCAAATGTACTCATAGCCACAACCGTAGCCCAAAATATTGGCAAGTGAATTCCTAACTTTGGTAAAGCAAAGTAAACAAAGAAAATAATCAATAGCAAAGGCAAGTTACGGATAATATTATTAATTGTCGCAACAAACTTTGAAAAATACGGTAATCTCTCAAATTGAATAATACCGATCACCGAACCTGCAATGAAACTTAAAATAACTGAAATAACTGAGACACCAACTGTAATGCCTAAACCACCCAACAAATATTGGACGTTCTGTGGTGTAAAGGCGTCAAAAATTCCTAATGTAACCATAATGTCCTCCTTAAGCCGCGTGCTTTAGTTTACGTTCAAGATGCTGCATGTAGTAACTCAATGGTAGTGTAATCACTAGATAGAAAAGCGCAACAATAATGTATGTGCCAAACGTATCAAATGTGTTAGCTGCAACCATATTACCTTGATACATCAAATCAAGACCACCGACAAAAGCCAAAATGGATGAGTTTTTTACCAAATTAATGAACTGGTTACCAAGTGATGGTAATGCTATTTTAAAGGCTTGTGGTAATACAATGTGTTGCATCGCCTGCCAGAAAGACAAACCATTGGCACGAGCACCTTCCATTTGTCCACTGTTCACTGATAAAATACCCGCGCGAACTGTTTCTGCAATAAAGGCTGATGTGTATAATGACAAAGCAATTGTCCCAGCAGTGAACCCATTCATTGGTATTAACTTTGCAACAACCAAGAAGAAGAAGAAAGTAATAATTAATAAGGGAATGTTACGAAAGACTTGCACATAGATGTTACCAACCTTTTGTACCCATTTTTGGGGTAAAATCTGCAAAATAGCAAAGAATGTACCCAAAATCATTGAAGCAACTAGCGCAATAATACTTGATAACAACGTATACCCAAATCCCTGCAAAAATGTCGAAAAATTATTCTGTAATAAATCCATTATTTCGCCTCCAATTCATGCCAATCGAGACCCGGCACATTGCTGAACCATTTTTTAATCAATTTATTGTATACACCATTTTTCTTCAATGTAGCCAAGGCTTTATTAGTCTCTCGAATCATTGGTCCTTGATCATTATCAAAGGCAATACCATAAGGTCCGTGTGTAAATGTGCCACCAACAATTTGATAATCAGGGTTTTCAGTTGCAAAACCATATAAGATCGCATTGTCAGTTGACATTGCTTGACCTTGTCCGGCCTTTAAGGCTTGCATGCCAGTTGCATAGTCTTGAACGGCCAACAATTTCGCTTTAGGTGCGAACTTTTTAGTTTCTTCCGCAGCTGTTGTACCTACGACCACAATAATCGTGTACTTTGAATCATTCATATCCTTAATTGACTTGATGCCCGAATCCTTTTTAACTAGAATTGATTGTCCGGCATCAAAATACTGTTTTGTAAAGTCAATAATTTTTTCACGTTCTGGCGTGATAGTCATTGTGGACACAGTGCCATCAATGTTAGTGTTTTTCAAAAGTTGAATTTTTGACGATGATGAAACAGGTACAAATTCAGCAGACATTGGCACACCAGTTTGCTTAGATAATTGTACAGTCAGCGCTTTGGCAATATCAACATCAAATCCTTTAGAAATACCTGTCTTTGTATCCATCAAACCGAATAATTTGGTATCTGCTTTAACACCCCACACAATTCGGCCCAGCTTTTCAACACGAGCCAAAGTGTCTTGATGTTCTTGGTTTTTCTTAGCGGTAGCTGTTGCCCACATTAGACCGAGGACAATAACGGCAGCTAAGACGATTGTAGCAATAATGCCGAACTGTCTTTTTTTAGCTTTTTCCATAATAATGTTGCATTAAAAATTTTACCGATTATTGTTGACATCCGTAACATTTTTAACACTTTTCCTCCCAATCTAAATTTTAGTGATGCTCAACTTGACTCAAGAATTGTTGCGCTCGTGGCTCAGTTGGATTATTAAAGAATGCTTCTGTTGAGCTATCTTCAAGAATTTGACCGTCAGCCATAAAGATAACACGGTCAGCAACTGCCTTAGCAAAACTCATTTCGTGTGTCACGACTAGCATGGTCATTGATGAATCTTTAGCAATATCACGCATAACATCCAAAACATCACCAATCATTTCTGGATCCAATGCAGAAGTAGGTTCATCAAATAGAAGGGCCTTCGGTTGCATAGCTAGTGAACGTGCAATCGCAACACGTTGCTTTTGACCACCAGAAAGTTCAGAAGGCATATTAGCAGCCTTATCTGCCAAACCAACTTTTTCTAACAATGCCATTGCCATTCTCTTGTTTTCAGCTTCGTCTCTTTTTAAAACAAGACGTGGTGCTAGCATGATATTTTCAATTGTCGACTTATTATCATACAAGTTAAAGTGCTGGAACACCATGCCGACATTTTTGCGAATACGGTTGATGTCAGTTTTAGGATCATGAAGGTCAAAACCGTTAACAAGTAACTGACCTTCTTGAATCTCTTCCAATCCATTAACGGTACGAATTAAAGTTGATTTTCCTGACCCAGATGGTCCAATCAAAACAACTGTTTCGCCCTCATCAATTTCCAAATTAATGTTCTTAAGCGCATGAAAATTCCCGTAATATTTCTCAACATTCTTAAATTCAATCATTGACATGACCTAATTCTCCTTTTCACTCGTTGTGATTGCCTTAAGCACTCACGATATCAAAAAAACTGGACGAACGTAGAGTTCTAGCCCAGTCTGTTCTAGTTCCATTTTACGCACATTTTGTTAATTTAGTCAAAGTTATGTCAGGTTTTATAACAAAAATATTAATTTCAACCTTTATTCAACAATAGCGTCGTTGACACCTTGCAAACGATACAAGTCATAGTAACGTCCTTTCTGTGCTAACAACGATTCATGCGTACCGCGTTCAACGACACGTCCCTCATCTAAAACAAGGATTAAGTTAGCATCCTTAATCGTCGATAGTCGGTGAGCAATAGCAATAGTTGTCCTATTTTCACGCATTTTTTTCAATGATTTTTGAATCAATGTTTCAGTCTCAGTGTCGACATTTGCCGTTGCTTCATCCAAAATTAAGATTTTAGGATCCTGCACAATAGTTCGCGCAAAACTAATTAATTGCTTTTCTCCGGCCGAAAAACCAGATCCACCTTCTTGTACTTTGGCGCTATACTGATTGTCTAATTTCTCAATGAAAGTGTTGGCACCTACAAATTGCGCAGCTTCCCTAACACGCACGTCAGAAATACTGTCATCGTACATTCGAATATTCGAAGCAATATCACCAAAAAACATAAATGGTTCTTGCAAAACTAATCCCATTTTTTGACGTAAGTTTTTCATACTAACATCTCGAATATCCTGCCCATCAATCAAGATTTCGCCACTTTGGAACTCATAAAATCGCATTAATGTATTAATTGTCGAGCTTTTTCCAGAACCTGTATGTCCTACCAAAGCAACTGTTTCACCCGGATGGGCCGTAAACGTCAGGTCCTTTAAAATTTGATGCTGACCATCATAACTGAAATTGACATGCTTAAATTCTATTTTGCCATCAGTAATATCGCCTTGCGCATTGGCATTTTGAGCAGGGGAATATGTTTCATCTGCTAAAATGCCCAAAATTCTGTAGCCAGACACCAATCCTTCTTGAAATGGACTGAATAAACTCATAATATTTTCTAACGGTCCAAAAATGTTATTTAAATAGGTAGTAAATGCATAAATTACACCAGCGGCCACCCCTGTATGCATTGATAATTCACCGAAATACCAAAGAATTAGGACTGTTGCACCACCTAGTAACATATCAATCATAGGTTCGAGTAGTAAGGCATCTGCCTTAACCATTTTAAATCTGGCATTAAAATATTCACCGTTGATTTTGGAAAACTCTTTTTTAAAGCGATCTTCTTGGTAAAACTCTTGAATCACATCAATACCAGTGATACTTTCGGCAATTTTTGCATTCAATGCCGACAACCTTTCTCGCATATGTCGAAAAAGGCTTGATGAAAACCGCTGATAAGCGATGATACTGGCAACAATAAAAGGCACAACAACTAACATAAGTAACGTCGCTTTCACGTCAACTGTCCACATACCAATGTAAGCACCAATCATGCTCATTACAGCAAATGTCAACTCCATAAAGAATCGCCAAAAGTCAGTTAACGACGCTGTATCATTGTTGACACGCGTTACTAGTGAACCAGCAGGCACTTGATCGAAAAAGCGCATTCCCAGCGTATGCAATTTTTTAAAGACACGAATTCGAATATCTTCTAAAGCATATTCACCTGCCACCGAAAAATAATAGGCATTCAAAGCGTCCGTGACAGCTTGTAAAATCCGAATAACAGCTACCAATACAGCAAAACTAATTGTTATTTGCAAAGGAACGCTTGTCGTTTGGTGCAAATAGTTTGTCATATAATAAGAAATCACACGTGGTGCAGCTGCCTGCAATAATGCAAAAGCAGCACCAATTAACAACGCCCAAATGAACATTGACCGAAATGGCTTAGCCATCTTGATTAACGTCCAGATGACATGAAGCTGTTCTTTTACTGGAATACTTTTAGCCCAAACTGATTCATTTTTTTCAGGCATTATTTTCCTCCTTCGCTGACAACTGTTCATCTAATTGAGTCGCTAACTGTTGTTGCGCATACATACGTGCGTACCAACCATTTAACGCCAACAATTCGGCATGCGTTCCACGTTCCTTGATTTGACCATCGTCAAAGACAATAATCTCATCAGCATTCATGACCGAACTAATACGATGAGCAGCAATAATAGTCGTTTTATCTTGTCGCTCTGAATTCAACGCACCCAAAATTTGTTTCTCCGTACGTGCATCAACAGCCGATAAGGCGTCATCTAATATCAAAATTTCTGGATCAACGATTAAAGCACGTGCAATGGCCAAACGTTGCTTTTGTCCACCTGATAGGCTAACACCATGTTCACCCACCTCAGTATCATATCCCTCTGGAAAACCTAAAACATCGTCGTGAAAAGCAGCTTTTTTTGCCGCCTCTTCAACTTCAACTGTTGTTTTAGTTAAATCTGCAAAGCGAATATTATCCAATACTGTCGTTGAAAACAAAAAATTTTCTTGCGCCACATAGCCAATTGCTCTCAAATAAGCTCTTAACTTATATTGCTTGATGTCAATGCCACCCACAGTGATACTTCCTTCGTAACCGTCAAACTGACGCAGCAATAATTTAATCAATGTGGTTTTACCAGAGCCAACACGTCCAACTAATCCTAACGTTTCACCAGATTTGATTTTCAAATGAACATCAGATAAGGCAGTTGTTGTCTCATCATCAGGGTACTTAAATTCATCAATGTCTATGGCAACATCACCATGAGCTAAAGTTTCACGACCTGACTCATCTTCAACAATAGCCGATTTCTCTGCTAAAATTTCCTGTACTCGCATGTATGATGCATTCCCACGTTCCAACACATTGAATAACTGTCCTAGACCAAACATGGGCCAAACTAATAAGCCTAGATAAGTAGAAAAAGAAACCAGTTGTCCGATCGTAATCGTCTGATTCGTTACCAAAGAACCACCGTATGTCACCATGACCACATAACTAATTGTCATCACAAGTGTTGCCATTGGACCAAACATTGAATCAATTTTAGCGACTTTTTTATTAATTTCAATTGTTTTTTTGACTTCACTTGTAAAAGATGCAACGTCTTGTTGTTCTTGTCCTAAAGTTTTAATCGCTTTGATGCCTGCAATTGACTCTTGCGATTTATTAGAAAGCCGTGAAAAAGCTTCTTGCGAGGCAGTGAAAGCACGTCTAATCTTTGGTGATAAGTAACGAACACCCCAAGCTAGCAAAGGTAGTGGCAAAACGCCAATGAGTGTCAAGCGCCAATCAACGACAAAAGTCATTGAAATGACAGTGAAGATAATAATGACAATCGAATCAACTAACATCAACACACCACCAGAAGCGACGCGTTGAATTGCCGAAAGATCGTTGGTCGCATGTGCCATTAAATCTCCGGTACGGCGACGTTGATAAAAGGTTGTATCCATTTGCATATAATGATCAAATAATCGTTGCCTTAGTGTTCGTTCCAGCAAAGCAGATCCTTGAAAGATATGTGTGATCCATGCGTAACGAAAACCATACATTAAAATAGAAAACAGTAGAATACCACCACCATAAATCACTAAGCTTTGACTAGTGACTTGTCGCGCCACTAAAACATCAGTAAAGCGACCAATGAGTGCCGGTGATACCATTTGTGAAATTTCCGTCAGCAACAAAAAAGACAACCCTAAGATGTAGAGCCGCTTATTAGCCTTGAAAAACCACATTAACTTACTAAAAATACTCATTTTCTCTCCAAACTAAGCAAAATTAAAGTTATCTAATAGGTAGATTGTAAAATTAAACCGAACACTTGAATAAAAAAGCCGCAGCGCCTTTAATGGTAATTGTCTAAAACAACCATAAAGGAACTGCGACTCATGACTAGTTTATCATCTCAAGAACGCACTGTC
>NZ_MOWQ01000018.1:0-32960 GCF_002095565.1 Leuconostoc sp. BM2
GTACTGATAGACCTAGTCATACTTACAAGGCAAAATATAGCCTTGCAGACAGGTGGAAAATGACAATTAATGGCTTTGTGACAGGCGAACGAAATAATCAAGCTATGAGTTTAGCAGGTTATCTGTTCGCCATTGATGTCACACCACAAGATATATATGACATTATGCAGACAGTTAACGAACGCAGTAACGAACCATTACCCGATCATGAACTCAATACCGTATACATGAGTGCAAGAAGACGTGAGGAGAAAAAACGAGCAAGGATGAATGACTATGGCAGAGATTGATACAACAGCATTACCCAAAAAGTCCAGCCACATCCCTAGCTGGTTGGATGTGCAATATAACGAGACAGGCGAAATCAGCAAGACTACTGTTAATGTTGAAAGATTAGCGGAGTTTGTTGCCAAAGAGACGCATTTTTACACTGATAATAACAATCTAGCAGGGTATTTGTTTAACGGTCAGTATTGGAAACGTTACAAGAATGTAAAGCAGGCAGATAATGCGTTAAGTTCGAGAGTAGCGACACTGTTAAAACAGAACAAAAAGCTAACGAGTGCTAAGCAAGTCAAAAATATTGTGGACTTAATCCGAGTGATCACCGTTAAAGATGTTGCTGATTATATTGATTTTACCGATAAGCCATATATGGTTAGTTTTACTAATGGCACATTGGATATGAGAACGTTGGAAATTAAGCCAAACGCACCACAGTATCATGCTTTAGGCGGGTTAGATTATCCCGTGAGTGATAAAGATTTACCAACACCAAAGACAGATGAGTTTTTTACACGACTGTTAGGGGATGAAAACGCAGAACTGTTATATAAGTTTATTGGCTATGGTTTTAAACGTAATTACTTGCCTTTTCAAAACTTTGTCATTTTGTATGGTAAAGGTGGTAACGGTAAAGGTACAGCTTTGACTTACATTGGTCAGAAACTATATAGCGGTAATGTCAGTGAATTGAGTTTACAAGCCTTTGGAGACAAGTTTAAAACGGTTGGGTTAGTGGGAAAATATGCCAACATTGGTAGTGATATACCAGCTAACTACATGCCAAACACAGAAAATCTAAAACTAGCCGTGAGTGGCAAAGAAAAGTTTGAGGTGGAATCTAAAGGGGTACAAGCGTTTAGTATAGTCAATTATGCGACATTGTTCTTTTCAGCTAATGATTTACCTAACATCAGACGAGATAGTGGGTTAGATCGTAGACCATTGGTACTAACAACGCAAGGTAAAGGCTTTACCAACGCAGACGGTAAGAGTGATTTATTTGATGAAAGTGAGCTACTGGATGAACGACCAGCCTTTACACGTAAGGTTATTAAAATGTTTATGGACGCAGAGCGAGCTAGAACATTAAACATCCCCGAAAACGTTCAGAAAGCCACGGCAGACTGGTTAAAGAGCGCTGATATTGTCTCACAGTGGCTAGATGAGCATACGGAAGAAGAGAAGGACAGACGACCAACAGCCAAGTATATGTATCAGCAATTTAGTCGTGATATTGAAGAAATGGGGATGCAAGAAACAATAAACCGCAATACATTTTACAGTCGTATGGAAAATTTGGGTGTTAAGAGCTCAAAAAGTGTGACCATTTCAAGTTTGGATGATGAACACGGCAAATCGACTAAGAGATTTTTGGATATTAAGTATGTAGATTGACAATTTATTGACGCAATATTGAAGTTTTATTGATATTTAAAATGGCTATAACCGTTGGTATAAAAGACTTATTGATGTTATTGACTTTTTATTCAAGTGTTCGGTTTAATTTTACAATCTACCATACACAAATATTAAAAATCTTTTCAGTTGATAAAAAAGTTTGTGCAATACGAGAAGATAAACAGGCTTTTTGGTTATCTGAAACACTTAAAGAATTAACTGTGAAATTACCAAATAATTTTTTGAGAATTTCTCATTCAGAAATAGTTAATGCTGATAAGATAGTTTCATTTGAACTGACATTTGGTGGCAAGTTGAAAATCTATTTAAGATCAGGCGAGGTCACTTATTCGAGTAGAGGGTATTTACAAAACATAAAGGAGTATTTTGGGATATGAACAAAATTAAAAAATATTTTATCGTAACAATGGTTAGTGTCGGTATTGGCACGACACTAAGTACCCTGATTTATTTATTATTTGGTCGAGGCAGCTTTAACTTGTTACAACCGTTTTCGGTGCAGCTTGAAAACCCAATCTACAATGAAACGATAGATATCCTTATATACTGTGCATTTGGCAGTGCTGTTTTCTCTGCATACGAACTATTCCAGAATTTTGAAAACCGTAAAATCTATCACGTTTTCGGTAGTTACTTCATGAATGTTGCGGTCTTTTCAATTTTAGCAATACTGTCACTGTACCCATTAGGACAGCCAGTTAATCTAGTGTGGAGTATTTATTTTAACGAGCTTGGACCAAACAGTTTTCTACTTCATTTTGTTATGTTTCCAGTCATTGAATGCGTTGTTATTTATTTTGTTGTTTACGTTGTGCTATGGTTGAGCTATCTTAGGCAAGTCAGACGGTTGAATAAGCTAGTTAAAATTAAAAATTTAAAGGTTTAACTCTCTAAAGGTTCTTTCTTTGATTAGCGACCATTAATCATGTATCATCACAATAAGAGTAGTTTTTGAACAGAGGGGCCAATCATGACACTAAAAACAGCAGAATATGTGATGAATATTAGTTTACTGAGTAGTATGCTATTGTCTTGGATTATAAATGCTTTATGGTTCAACATTTTAGCGAGCATTGTTATCACTGCATCATTATTGAATTATTTTATTATTTATAAAAGACAATCAAGTGGTGACAAATAACGAATTAGGAGAGATTTATGAAAGAGAGTTACAAACAATTCTTGGTGGTTGGTTTTATCAATACGGATTTGAAACACCCTAAAAATTTTTTGGCCGAATTACCGAAAAAAATAGAATTCTATTTAATTGAACCAGAAAATATTGGCTGTTCAATCACACATGACACGAATGAAGTCGTATCGGTGGATAATATTTATCCCGATGATTTGCCATATAGTGATGATGTCGCCTTGCAAAAGTCTGAAGAACTCAAAAATTTAGCTTTGGAATTTTATAAGGATTTTGGCGATACCGAAGACACGATGTGGGTACAATACTTTGTTCAGAAAAGTCTCGAAATTATTTTGGATGTCTCATGATTGCAACCAATCAACGCTGGATAAAAATAAGATTGCAAAGCTTTTCTAAGTCTGGTCAGATGATATTGCCGTATGTTGAAAGGGGTGTTATTTGTCTTGTTAAGTATGTACGCACTCAACGAGTGCATGATTTTCAGTAATTATTGCTATTTATTATCGAGGAAATAGAAGTCATCAACGAAAATTTTTTTCTGCCACAATAAATCCGTTCAAAAACAAATATTTTAGTTGTTTTACCGCCAACTTATTTAATCTGATATCTTACCAAACGTAATGATTATTTAAAAATTAGTAAAGTGGTCACAGCTATGACAAACAATATGAAATAATGAGAGATAAGATGATTGGTAAAGCAACAATGAGCCAATCGTACTTAAATTAAACGATAATCACAGAGTATTTCGCAAAAATCGGCGTCTAAGCCGTTTTTTATTGGCATTTTTTATCATTTATCGTTGTCAAAAATAGGAGGGTGATATGAAAAAAATTGGATTAATTTGGCTGGCAGCAGGTGCTTTTTTGAGTAGTGTCGGTATGAGTTTTATTTGGCCATTAACCAGTGTGTATTTGCATAACGATTTGGGGATATCATTAACAATGATTGGAATTGTTTTGTTTTTCAATTCATTGGCCAGTGTGATTGGGAGTTATGTTGGTGGTGCATTGTTTGACCGTCTTAATCCGGCGCGACTGATACGTTATGGCATTCTTGGCGCGCTTTTGAGCTTTATTTTGCTAGTTTTTTTTCATGGGTGGCCAGTCTTTGGTATTTTATTATTTTTGAACGGCTTAAGTGCTGGCTGGAATTCGACACTGGTTTATGCAATGGGAACTAATGTTGATAGCAAAGATAGTCAGCGTGTCTTTACAATACTTTATTTTGTTCAGAACATGGGTGTTGTGATAGGAACATCTTTGGTCGGATTTGTTTATGATGCTGGCATAACTTATCTATTTATGATTGCTATTTTCCTCTATTTGATTTTTTTATTGATTGCTTGGACAAAATATTCTTCGTCTGGTGCAAACGCTACGAAACCATTAAATTCTGACGAAAAAAATAAAGGCAAAGCTGTCGTGCCAAAGCCAAATTTGATTGTTTTATTTACGCTTTTTATTTCACTGATGATCATCTGGACAATGTATCAGCAATGGGATTCTAATCTTTCAGTATACATGACAGATTTAGGCATTCCGCTTAGTCGATATTCGTTATTGTGGACACTAAATGCTTTCTTGATTATGGTCATGCAGGTGATTATTATTTGGTTGTCACGCTACTACGAAAACTATATTGTACAAATTATATTTGGGTTGATTTTTGTGACAATATCATTTGTGACACTTGTTTTTGCCCATGATTACGGTTATTTTGTTGTCGCAATGATTTTGTTAACTATCGGTGAAGCAACTGCTATTCCAACGATTCCGGCCTTAGTTAATAATTTGGCACCATTAGGCACTAAAGGCCTTTATCAAGGGTTAGTTAACTCATGGTCGTCGGCGGGTCGTGCAATTGGGCCATTAATTGGCGGTATTATTATAGAAAAGCAATCATATACTTTCCTATTTGAGATAGCGACTTTGGCTTTAGCCATTGTCGTTATCTTAGTGGTGATATCATGGCTGCTAAACAGGAAAAAGATCACAATGTATTAGCCAAGGTTTGGTTGCTAAATATGGATTGACCGTGTTATGATGGAGAAAATAAATCGCAATCGGTTGGGTGAAAACTTCAAGATTGGTTAGTCGGGGAACTAACTTTTTTTGAAGTTTTTTTGATTGCAAAAAGGAGAAACACGTGTCATTTTTATTGATTATTGTACTGATTATTATCACTATTTTATTAGGAAAATTAGCTGTTAAATTAGGATTTTCAGAAGTTGTTGGGCAGCTATTTGCTGGTGTTATTTTGGGAACCAGTGTGTTAAATTGGGTGCAGTCAACGGCACTCATACACCTCTTGGCAGAAATAGGTATTGCAATGCTAATGTTTCATTCTGGCTTATCATCAGATTTGAAAGTCATGAAGCAACATATTAAAGCATCTTCTGCTATTGCCGTATTTGGTGTTTTGGTACCTGTGCTAGTGATGCCGCTGGCATTTATTTTGTTAGGGTATGATTTACGGGTTGCTTTGTTTGCTGGTGTTGTTTTTGCAGCAACATCAATTTCAATCACATTAGCTGTTTTGGCTGAACAAAGAAAATTAGCCACGTCTCTAGGCGCTATTATTTTGTCAGCAGCGATTCTTGATGATGTGATTGCTTTAATTGCCATGACAGTATTCTCTGTTGTCTTGGGTGGTCAACTGGGATTGGGCGGCTTGGTGCCACTAGTGGCTTTTACCGCAGGGCTATTCATTAAAAAATATACATTAGCTGACTATTTGGGAAAAGGCACTTCAATGGTAGGAAAATGGTTTTTCTATCCTATTTTCTTTGGCTCGATTGGCCTTACGCTAACTTTGCCCAGCACATCTGACAAGATTGTAGCGATAATTATTTTTAGCATTTTAGCTATTTTGACCAAATTGATTGGCTCTTTTTTGGGTGCAAAACTATCAGGATTATCATCTTCTGTGGCCACTGCCATTGGTGCAGGAATGGTATCACGAGGAGAAATGGCACTAGTCATTATACAGATTGGCATTAGCTCTGGTATTGTCAGTCAAAATCTCTCAAGTGAAATGATTGTGACAGTGATGATTACGACAATTGTGGCGCCTCTCATCATGAAACCATTGTTTAACAATATTAAGGAACTATAAGACCATCGCGCTGGTGTTTAATTGTTGTACTATAATAAGGACATATTGAAATATATATGAGCGAGGTGAAATACAATGAATGTTATTGTACATATCGATGAGTCAGAAAAGTGGCAAACTGTCCTTTCAAATTTGAAGCATTTAGTTGAATGGTACGAAAACAATGATATTGTGGGTACGATCGAACTTTTGGTCAATGGTGGCGCAGTTGAACAAGTTGTTAAGCAATCTGACTTGCAGTTGAACACGTTGATTAGTTCTTCTGTTGTTATTTCGGTATGCAAAAATTCACTTGATCAAAGGCATATTTCATCTACCGAATTACAAGATAATATCGTGATTGTTCCTTCAGGCGTTGTGGAATTGGCAATCAAGCAAAATGAAGGCTACGGCTACATTAAACCATAATGACAGAGCTTTATGTTGGCTCCTGAATAATCGAAGCGCTGTTTTTCACCGCCTAAACTGATAACAAAATAAAGCCCACAATTATGAAAAACAATAGCAAACCAATGTTTAAAAGCGAGAAAGTTTTGAAGAAACTAAATGTACTGTGATGATGTGACAAAGCAGCATATTGGCGCAGAGCTAGAAGGTTAGCCAGTGAGGCAATGAGCGTACCTAGTCCACCGACAGTGACACCTAAATATAGGCCATAACTATGTTGGGTGAATTTTGAGATTAGAATAGCAGCGGGCACATTACTGATGAATTGGCTAGTTATCATACCGGAGAAAAACGTTTCTAAGCTTGATGTGGTATGTTGATACAACAAAGTCTGCACGTATTTGATACGACTGATTGCGCCGACAATAATGAAAAAATTAACGAAAGTTAAAATAATCCCGTAATCAGCATATTTGAAAACTGACTTTTGCAAACAAACTGCTGCGACAACACTAACGATTAGTGCCATATAAACAGGTATGACTGACAAAATCCCTAAAAGAACGATTAACGTGGCGCCTAACAATAGCCAAGTTTTGTGTTGGTTAATTTCAATTGATGGTAAAGTGACATCATCAATGGGTTGATTTTTGATGACTAATAACACAACAAACATGGATAATAACGCCACCAAACCAAAAGGTAACGACATCATCATAAATTGACCAATTCCGAGATGGTAATGAGACACCAAATAAATGTTTTGTGGGTTCCCGAAAGGTGTTAAAGCGCTGCCAAGATTAGCATAAATGGTTAATAAACTGATTGTTAATATTTTTGGTACATTAATTTTTTGAGCAATATTAAAAACAATGGGGACAAGGGTCAAAATCGCAACGTCGTTTGTAAAAAACATCGAGCCAAAAAAAGAGCAAAGTAAAAGCACTAAAATGACAGAGCGGATCGTGCTACATTTTGCAATAATGTAATTTGCGACGAATTTGAGTATATTGAGCGCTTGATAAATTGTAATAAGTAGGATTAATGCTGCTAGTGACGTAATGGTATTGGTATCAATGTCTGATAGTTTGACAACACCAAACGTCATTGAGAAGATTGCAAGGATTAAGGTGATTAAAAATGTTTTATCAGTAATAATTCTTTTTAAAATGACAGGCATCAAATTGACTTCCTTTGAAGTTGATGGATAATATTACAATTAGTATAGCATTTTGGGTGACTATTAAGGATTGTAGTACAGATAAATATGGATTTTTTGCTAAAGTATTAACTATCAAATTGGCGATTACTGCTGCTGATAGTGCTATCGTCATTCTTACGGGTCAATAATCTCAAAAATAATTTGCATTAGGCTTACTAAATGTGACTTGACGATAGCATTATTTTAAGGTAATATTAAAATTATCTTAGAGGAATAAGCAAGCGCGTGTTTAGAGAGTTGATGTATGGTGTAAATCAACCACGTTAATGCCCAAGGTTGCTAAGGATTAACTCATCACATTAAAATAAATTAAGTGGTCGTTTCGTAACGACAATTTAGGTGGTACCACGCGTCAGCGTCCTATATTAGGATGTTGGCGTTTTTTTTGTGGTAACGCTTTAAAATGAGTTGACAAAGTAGCTAATTTACTGAATAAGTAGCTAATTTACTGAATATACAAAGGAGAAATAACAATGCGCGATATTGATATGTCAACAAAATATAATCCCACTGCTGTTGAAGAAGGTCGGTACGATAACTGGCAAAGCAAAAAGCTTTTTGCACCAGAATCGAATCAAGAAATTCAGGGGAATGAACCAGAACCTTATTCAATTGTCATTCCACCACCAAATGTCACAGGTAAGTTGCATTTAGGACATGCTTGGGATACGACGCTGCAAGATATGATTATTCGTCAAAAGCGCATGCAAGGATTTGACACTTTGTGGTTGCCCGGTATGGATCACGCAGGCATTGCAACACAAGCCAAGGTTGAGCAACGGTTGCGCGGTGAAGGTATTTCTCGTTATGATTTGGGTCGTGAGAAGTTCGTGGCACAAGTTTGGGATTGGAAAAATGAATACGCCACCACTATCAAACAACAATGGGGTAAAATGGGACTTTCATTGGACTTTGATCGTGAACGTTTCACATTAGATGAAGGTTTGAACAAGGCCGTTAATAAAGTCTTTATTGATTTGTACAACAAAGGTTTGATCTATCGTGGTGAGTACATCATTAACTGGGACCCACAAGCACGTACGGCGTTGTCTGACATTGAGGTGATTTATCAAGATGATGAGGGTGCTTTCTATCATGTGAAATATCCATTCACCGATGGTACGACTTTTAATGGTAAGAATTACATTGAAATTGCAACGACTCGTCCAGAAACAATGTTTGGTGATGTTGCTGTGGCCGTACATCCGAGTGATGAACGTTACAAAGATTTAATTGGGAAAACAGTCATGGTACCACTCGTTGGTCGTGAAATTCCAATTATCGCTGATGAATATGTTGAAAAAGATTTCGGGACTGGTATGGTAAAAATCACACCAGCTCATGATCCTAATGACTTCCAAGTCGGCAATCGCCATGATTTGGAACGCATTAACACAATGACTGAAGATGGCCATTTGAATGAGCATGCTGGCAAATATAACGGCATGGAACGATTTGAAGCGCGCAAAGCAATCGTAGCAGATCTTGAAGCGGGTGATTACATGCTCAAAGTTGACCCAATTGTTCACTCAGTTGGTCATTCAGAACGGACCGGTGTGCCAGTTGAGTCGCGTTTGTCTACGCAATGGTTTGTCAAAATGGCACCATTGGCAAAGCAGATTCTAGACATGCAGCAACATGAAGATGAGAAAGTTGAATTTGTGCCAGCACGTTTTGAAGACACATTCACGCATTGGATGGAAAATATTCGTGATTGGGTTATTTCACGTCAATTGTGGTGGGGACATCAAATTCCTGCGTGGTATAAGAACAAAGGCACGGATAACGAAGAAATTTATGTTGGGACAGAGGCGCCTGAAGGGGATGGTTGGGAACGTGATCCTGATGTGCTTGATACTTGGTTCTCAAGTGCACTTTGGCCATTTTCAACAATGGGTTGGCCGGAAAAAATGGATGGCGATTTTGCCCGCTATTATCCAACCAATACATTAGTAACTGGTTATGATATTATCTTCTTCTGGGTTGCACGAATGATGTTCCAAGGCAAGGAATTTACTGGTCAGCGACCATTTAAAAATGTCTTAATTCACGGTCTTATTCGTGATGGTGAAGGTCGCAAAATGTCAAAGTCATTGGGCAATGGTGTTGACCCAATGGACGTTATTGAAAAGTACGGTGCTGACGCATTGCGTTGGTTCTTGGCAACAGGTTCAACTCCGGGACAAGATGTACGTTTCACATACGATAAGATGGATGCAGCTTGGAACTTTATCAATAAGATTTGGAATGCTTCACGATACGTTATCATGAATCTGGCAGAAGATACGCCATCACAATTGCCTGATTTGGATAAATTAACACTAGCCGATCAATGGATTTTGGCACGCTTGAACACAACAGTTGCTGATGTGACACGTAATTTTGATAAATTTGAATTTGGTGAAGCTGGTCGTTCACTATATAACTTCATTTGGAACGATTTTGCCGACTGGTACATCGAAATGACCAAAGAAACATTGAACGGTGACGGTGACAAAGCACCTGTTCAACAAACATTAGCTTATGTTTTGGATCAGACGTTACGTTTGTTGCAGCCAATTATGCCATTCGTAACAGAAGCGATTTGGCAAGAAATGCCAGATCAGGCGGAAAAGAATGCTGATTTTGCTATCACACGATATCCTGTTGTACATGACGAATTGACTAACGACGCAGCAGAAACAGCGTTTAAGTCGTTGCAAGATTTGATTGTTGCAGTGCGTAATATTCGTTCAGAAGCCAACGCACCAATGTCAACAGCAATCGACTTGTTGATTAAGACAAACGATGACAATTTGATTCGTATATTTAATGATAATGTGGATTATATTAACCGTTTCGCACATCCCAAGTCATTGACGATTGCCGCTGATGTACAAGCACCAGATTTGGCAATGTCACAAGTGATTACTGGTGCAGAAATATATGTGCCACTTGCTGAATTGATTGATATTGATGATGAAATCGCACGTCTTGAAGGAGAAACTAAGAAATTCTCTGGTGAGGTGAAACGTGCTCAAGGCAAACTATCTAACGAAAAATTCGTTAATGCTGCCCCAGAAGCAGTTGTTGCTGCTGAAAGAGAAAAATTGGCTGATTGGCAAGCTAAGCTTGCCGCCACACAAGAACGTTTGACGTCTTTGCGCTCAGCGAAATAATAAACAAAATCCATGATTATACGAGATAATCATGGATTTTTTTATTTTGCGATGATATTTCGAGTCTGCGATAAGAACACTTTAGCAATTAATAAGAACATACCAATCACCATTACCCATAACAAATTAAATGTAGGTGTGTGCCAAATACCATCATGATAGTAAATAATGCCGCGTATACCGTCAATTAAGAATCGCATTGGCAGCCAAGGATAAATGCTGTTGCGGTAAAAGTGAGATAGCATTTCTGGGGCTAATTGTAGAATTGGTAGCGCAAAGAACATCAATAAAACGAAAAGTGGTAAACCAATAAAGCCCGTCCAACTCAATATTCCTAGAATTATCATGATGAATGAAAATTCAGCAATCGTCGCAAACAGCGTAATGGTCCAAAAATTTTGGAAGTGATAGTCGAGTAGCCATGTTGTATACAACGGCGTCATAACACCAATAAAAATCGCTAAACTAGCAGCAGTAATGAGTTGCATGGTAGCAAGACGGTATTTATTTTGACCACGAAGTTGACCATCTTTAGCAGCGTAGAAAAGCATTAGGCTGATAATAACACTGCTGAGCCAAAGGGGCTGAAAATAAATCGCTGTTGCATTAACTTTACTTTCAGTTGGATGAACAATTTGGTTAGTGACGTTTAGTGGTTGGACAATTGTTTTGGCAATTACAATCGGAATTGGTTGTTGGTGCAAGGCAAACTGTGTGATGATGTCTTTTGAAATCGTGCCACTGATAGTTGTTGTCATGTGACTGAACAAGTTGGTAACCGCAGTACCAACAGTTGGGTTTTTGGCTTGATTGATGACTGTTGTGACAATTGGCTTGGTGGGCTTTGATGTTGCTAGTGTCGCCATATTTTCTCCAAAATGACGTTTAATAATGATAGCGCCGTAGAATTTTTGTTTGGACATATCTTGTTTGAGTGCAGCGGTTGACTTGACGGTTGTCCATTTAAGAGTCGTGGGATTTTTATCACCAACACTAGTCACGTTTTTGAGTTGATCAACTATTTTTTCGCTGATGGGATTAGTTGGATCTTCATTAACAATGGCTAGTGGTAAATTTTTGACCGTTGTATGGACTGTTGGTATTTGTGACAAAACCATGATGAACGATAAAGCGATGCCACCAATAGCTGCTAATAGCCAGAATTTATACTTTTTAAACATGTAAAACCTCCTAAAATTGAACGTTGTGTTCTTTTTTGATATACTTAGCGTAATCTTGAATTAGGTGTTTATCAATCGTCAAAAATAGGCAATATGTCGCAAATGCAACATAACGTGAGAAAGTGTTTTAAAATGGCTTATCAACATAAAACGACACAAACCAAAAAAATGCTATTAAATAGTTTGCTTGATTTAATGGTCAATAAAGAACTAGAAGATATTACAGTTCGTGATATTACTGAATATGCTGGTGTTAATCGTGGCACTTTTTACCGTCATTTCAAAGATAAAATGGATTTAGTTGAACAAAAAGAACGACAAATTTTTCAAGATTTGCAACAGGTAGAACTAGACATCAAAGTCTTTGATGATACAGCTAATATCGTGATATCTTCGGAAAATGTCTGTAAATTAACGACTTATTTATATACACAACGACGTTTTTTGGCAAACTTATTGGGATCAAATGGTGATATGACATTTGAACACCAATTATTGACGTGGCTATATAGCACCATTATTGACAATTTGGCCAGTGCTGGGCTTGATGTGACACAAAAACATTTGAAAATTGTGGTCCATTATCAAGTGTCAGCTATGCTTGGCGTGATACGCTACTGGTTTATCGAAGATCAAGGGGCGACGTCACCTGAAACAATTGCCCAAATTATTTACAAGCTAAATCATGACGGGGTTTGGCGAAACTTTGAAAATCGTCCATTATGAGGTGGTATATATGGTAACAAACTTATATAGAGTCAACGCTTACCATCCAGATAATTGGCTAATTAATGATGTTGAGAATATTAACGATGCTCTGGCATTAAAACGAACAATTTGCGTAATTCTCAAAATCCGCTACAATAATATGAGATGAATTGAAGGTGAAAAGACATGTCTGGAAGTAAAATACTCGCCAGTGCACATTATGTGCCGAGTGACATTGTGACAAATGATGATTTAGCCAAAATCATGGATACCAATGATGAGTGGATTCAAGCACACACTGGTATTAAAACACGTCACATGTCATTGCAAGGCGAAAATACAAGTGATTTAGCGACTCAAGCTGCACGGCTAGCTTTAGCGCAAACTAACTTAACAGTCGAAGATATTGACCTGATTATTGTGACAACGTTCACGCCCGATGGGTTGGCACCATCAACTGCGGCCTTAGTACAACGCAATTTGAAAGCAACCAATGCATGGGCTTATGATATTTCAACAGCTTGTTCTGGATTCGTTTTTGGTGTGAGCACGGCTGATAAATTTTTGCGTTCAGGCGTCTACAAAAATGCCTTAGTTATTTCTGCTGAAGTCAACTCAAAGATGATGGATTTCAAGGATCGGACGAGTACAGTATTTTTTGGTGATGGTGCTGGGGCAGTTGTGATGACTGCGACCCAAGGAAATGGTGTCTTATCAAAGGAAGAAATGCACACTATTGGTAATGAAAATGTTGTACATTCCGGTAGAATAGCACCACTGACCTCACTTTCTGTGGAAAACTATCCAAAAACGGATGCTTTTGCACAAGAAGGCCGTGAAGTATTTAATGAAGTGACAACGCTAATTCCGCAACATATTAAAGATTTTCTAGGTGATAAACAACTACTGCCTAAAGATATCGACTATTACATTCCACATCAAGCTAATCTACGCCTAATTGAATACATTGCAGAAGCTTTGAATGAACCAATGGCTAAATTTTCAACCAACGTCATCCGGAATGGTAACACCTCTTCAGCTGGAATTGCCATCGGATTTGACGAATTAAATCAAACAGTTGATTTAACTGGCAAACGTGTGTTGCTAACAGGTTTCGGTGCAGGATTTACGTATGGTAGTTTATTGCTCGAATTCTAAAGAAAATATTAAGAATTTTAAGAAGTTTAAATTTCAAAAAAGACGATTTAAATCATTACAAAAATGATTTAGTCGTCTTTTTTGACAATATTTGCTGAGAAATTAAAAAAATAATCTCTTGAAAACCTTATAACAGCAACGTTATTCGTGCTGTGTAACGATACTGTAACATTGTTATCTGATTGAGAAAACGATACAATGTTTGCGTTACACCCAGTGGGTATACTGGATATTGTTCTTAAGAATTACTTAATAACACATCAAAAACTTAATGTTTGAATTGAATCTATCCAGGAGTTAATACATATGAGCAATAATATCAAGAAGACTTTGTTAGCAACAGCTGCTGGTGCAGCTGCTGTTGTCGGTGGTCATGCGGCCGCGTCTGCTAACACAGTTGAAGTCAAAGCCGGTGACACATTGTCAGCGATTGCAGCTGCAAATAATACAACAGTTGCTGAATTAGCTAAGAATAATAACATTGACAATCAAAACCTCATTTTAACAGGTGCTTCACTGGAAGTTAGTGCATCAACGCAATCAGTATCTGGTTTGTCTTCTGATGGTGCTTCATATACTGTGCAAAGTGGTGACACACTATCAAAAATCGCCGAAAAGACAGGCGTGAGTGTTTCAACTTTGACATCATTAAATGGTGTTTCAAACCAAAACTTGATCTTAACTGGTCAAGAGTTGTCTCTAAAGACAGCAACATCAGCTGCCTCAGCTGCCTCATCTGCAGCAACAGTTGCAACTGTTGCTGCTTCAGAAGCGACATCAACTGCTTCTGAAGCAGCAGTTGATACAAGCAATTTGAAGTATATTGCCGCTGCTGATACTAACAACGATGGTTTCATGAGTTTGAGTGAATATAATACTTATGTTGCTAATGGTGGCTCAACCACTTCATCTGCAGCTACGACAACAACGTCAGCTGCAACAAGTTCATCTGCATCTTCAGAAGCAATCACTTATATTGCCGCTGCTGATACTAATAAAGATGGCTACATGACGATGGCTGAATACAATGCGTACAAAGATAACGGTGGTTCAACTACAACAACAGCAACTACTACACAAACAACAACTGCGCAAACTACTCAGACAAGTACGTCAACATCTACAAGCACAGGATCAACAACTGCCGATGCAACGATTAACGCATGGAACGCTATGCGTGCCAAGATGGGCTTGAACCCAATTCGTATTTCATCTTCATTGACAGCCCAAGCACAAAGTCGTGCACAAGCAATTGGAACGTCATCAAACTGGTTTGGTACACATGTTTCTTCAGGTACGCCTGAAGTCGTTGCTAATGGTTTTGGTGCTGGTGCTTCAGTTATTAACGCTTGGTACTATGAAACAGGTATGGTTAATGGTGGTCATACAGTTTTCATTATCAATCCTAATTTCACTGAAGCTGGTGTTGGGTATTATAATGGATGGATTGTTATCAACGCACATTAATATGCAAAACAATTATTTACAACTTGCCTTAAATAAAATTGGCCAAACATATAACGACCGCGATAGCGGTCGTTTTGTTTCACAACAACTTATTCATGCTAAGATGCCAGTCAATGATGGCACTCGCTGGTCTGCAGAACCTGAAAAGCTCATTGAACAAATGGATCATTTATTGGGGGTATTACAAGCAACACCCGGTGACATTCTTTTCTGGGGGACTCAAACCAAGCCTTATGAAGTAGGCATATACGTTGGCGGCAGTCACTTTATTGCAGTACATCGACAAACAAATCAAGTTCGAATCCAGACATTATCTAAGAATTGGTATCCAAGCATTGCTGGTTCGGTTATTTGACACAAAAAAGAAACTGTTTTGACATATAAATGAAATTAAAACATTTGTTTTGAAACAAATGTGATTAAACAGAATTATTGACAACAAAGTGAAAAATATCCCCAATATCCACGACATAGCCATTTGATACACTAATACTTGTCGAGAAGACCAAACAAATAACAAATACTAATTATGAAAATCTCTTTCAGGAGTTCAAGAATATGAAAAAATCTACTATTACAAAGTCAGTTGTTGCAGCCGCTGGTGCGTTTGCTATTGCAGGTGCTGCACAAGTTTCTGCTAACACAATCACTGTTAAAGCTGGTGACACACTTAATAAAATTGCTTCAGCTAATGGCACAACAGTTGCTGCCTTGGCAAGTGCCAACAACATTTCAAATGTTAACTTGATCTTTGTAGGTCAAACATTGCAAACTAGTGGCTCATCAGCCTCAACATCAACAACGACATCATCAAGTACAACAACATCTTCAACATCAACAACTAGTGGTACATACACAGTTAAGTCTGGTGATACTTTGAACTCTATTGCTGCAGCTAATGGTACATCGGTTGCTACATTGGCTTCTGCTAATGGTATTTCAAATGTTAACTTGATTTATGTTGGTCAAACATTGAAGTTGTCAACGACATCTTCTTCAACTAGTACATCAACGTCATCAACGACTAACCAATCTTCATCAAATAGTGCTTCTACTACAAACACTAGTTCAAATACAACAAGCAACACATCAACTGTTACAACGTCTGATGCAACGATTAATGCATGGAATGCTAAGCGTGCCTTGCTTGGTTTGAAGCCTGTTCGTATATCAGCTGCTTTGACAGCACAAGCTAACGCACGTGCAAAAGCAATTGCTACTTCTTCAAACTGGTTCGGTACTCACGAATCTTCAAACACACCTGAAGTTGTTGCAAATGGTTTTGCCGCTGGCGCAACAGTTATTAATGCTTGGTACTACGAAACAGGTATGGTTAATGGTGGTCATACTGAATTTATTGTCAACTCTAACTTCACTGAAGCAGGTGTTGGTTACTATAACGGTTGGATTGTTATTGACGCGCATTAATGAATGTTTAAAAGTGGATAGTCATTATCCACTTTTTTTGTGTTCTCATGTATAGTAGAAGGCAGAGGTTAAAATAATGTCATATCAATTTACAGAATTATCTGAATCAGACTACGCAAATTTTGAAAAGCAAAGTGAAGCGGGATCGTTTTTGCAATCTATCGAGCAAGCACATCTTTTGAAAAAAAGAGGCTATACAATATGGTTACTGGGCGTTAAAGAAAACGAAAGAGTTGTTGCAGCTGCACTAGTGATGCGTGAAACTGTCAAACTGGGTTATATTTTTTCCATAGATCGTGGCCCGTTATTAGATTTTGAAAACCAAAGTTTATTTCATTTCTTTATGGCTGAATTTGCTAAGTTTTCACGACAAAATGGTGGACTTTATGTTGAAGTTCGTCCTAATGTAACATTGAAACTAACAGATGACCACGGTAATCTACTTGGTGAAGAAAACAATAGTTTCATTTCGGAAATGACAAGTTTGGGCTTCACACATGTACCCTTTGTTGATGGATTTACAACTGCTGGTTCACCTGAGTGGGAATATTTAAAAGATATTTCCGAATTAACTGATGTAAAAAGTGTACGTGCTTGCTTCACAAAAAATGCACAGTATTATCTGAAGAAAAATGCGCAATTTGGTATTAAAATACGTCAATTATCACGTGACGATTTACCTGATTTTAAAGAATTAACACAAAAAACGGCTGATAGATTACATTATAAAGATAAAAATTTGAATTTTTACCAAACAGTGTATGATGAGTATCAAGATGATGCGACCTTCTTATTTGCTGAGTTAAATTTTGACGACTATATCAGTGAAGAAACGCAAAAAATTGCTGAATTAGATCAAAAATTAGCAAAAATTAATCAAAAAATAGAAAAATATCCGAATAATGATAAATTTAAGCGTCAATATGCTGAATTTGATGACCAAAAGCAACAACATGTTAAGCGGATTGATAAAGCAACAAACCAAAAGAAAACGGCTGGTAAAAATGTTGTCGTCGTAGCTGGTGCTTTGTTCATTGAACAGCCGCAAGAAATGAACTATCTTTATTCAGGTACCTATGAGGAATACATGGATTACTATGGACCTTATCAAATACAAGACCTTATGATTAATCGGGCGGTTGAACATGGGATTAAGCGTTATAATTTCTACGGAATTGCTGGTAAATTTGATGGTAGTGATGGTGTATTAGGATTCAAAACAGCATTTAATGGCTATGCACGCCAATTGGTTGGTAACTTCACCATGCCCGTTAATCCCATCAAGTATAAAATCTATCGTTTATTGAAGACTTTGATTGGGCGCGGTTAATTAGCTCAGGATATTTTAGCGAGTGAATGTGTAAATGTGGTAAGCTACATAGAGTAATTATTCAAACTTGGCGGTAAAAACATGAAACGCAACCCATATTTAGAGGATCGTGATAATAAAAATGACGCGCGGGCTAATTTGCCAACACGACTAAATATATTGTTAGGTATTTCTTTATTACTCATGATTGCACTCACTGTGCAATTGGCCTTTTTAACAATCCAACAGGGGTCTGACTATAAAGCAGAAGTTAATCGAAGCGATGAAACGGTTGAGAAAGGTAACGTACCGCGTGGTCTTTTTTATGATTCAACTGGTCGTGTCATTGCAGGAAATAAGGCACAAACGGCTATTACCTTCACTCGTGGCACTAATATCAGTTCTGCAACCATGCGCGAAACGGCTGAAAAATTAGGTAAATACCTGACTGTTGATACATCTCGTTTAAGTGATCGGTCAAAGGCCGACTTTTATTTAGCAGACGCCAAACAGGCGGCAGCTGTCCAAAAAAAGATTAACAAAGCTAAGAAAAAGGGTGAAACATATACAGGAACACAGTTAACGGATTTGTCTGTTAATTATGTTGAGAAAAATCATCTGATTGATTCTGTTAATGAAAATGATGCGATGATTTTTCAGCGCATGAGTGGCGCCTATGCATTATCAACTACCTTTATTAAGGAAGATGATGTGTCTGAAACAGAGTTAGCTGAAATTGGTGAACGACTTAGCCAATTCCCCGGTATTAAAATTGGTACGAGTTGGGCCCGCCAATATCCCCAAGGGGATGACTTTAAGGCGTTGATTGGTAACGTCACTAATGAGTCAACTGGTTTGCCTGATGACCGACTGCACACATTATTAGCTCAGGGTTATTCTCAAAATGAGCCAGTCGGTAATTCTAGTCTTGAAATGAAATATGAATCAATGCTGAAGGGCTCAGCGTCACAAACAGTTGTAACAACTGGGACAGATGGCACAGTAAAATCATCAAGCATCAAATATGACGGTCAGGCTGGTGATAGTTTGAAGCTGACAATTAATGCAGAGTTCCAAAAGGCCGTTCAAAAAATCCTTGAGGACAATTTGCCCGGTGGTGATGTGCAGGGTGCTTATGCAACTGTTATGAATCCATACACTGGTGGTATATATGCTATGGCTGGTGTCGATCAAGATTATGAGACTAAGAAGAAAACAGCTGACCCAAATGGTAACATTAACCATGCAATTGTCATGGGATCAGTTGTGAAGCCAGCGGTCTTGACGACAGCGTTCCAACGTGGTGTCCTATCAACGTCAAATACCACGATGTATGATCAAGCTATCAAAATTCAAGGTACACCAACAATTACGTCCTATTGGAACAAGGCTGGAACACCAATAGCTGTTGATGCACAAACAGCCTTGGAACGTTCATCTAACACATACTTCGTCCAATTGGGTATGAAAATTGGTGGGCAAACATACAGTTCTGGTTCACCTCTAGCCCTTAATTCGGATGCGTTCCAGACGTTACGAAATGGGTTAGCACAGTACGGACTAGGCATTAAAACAGGTATTGATATTAGTGGCGAAACAGCGGGTTATAGAGGACCCACAACAGGTGAGAATGTAGGTAAGTATTTATATGAATCGTTTGGACAATACGATTCTTATACAACAATGCAATTAGCTTGCTATGTTTCGACAATTGCTAATGGCGGTTACCTCATACAGCCACATTTGGTCGACTCTGTTTTGCAAAGCATTCCAAATAGTACCAAAATGAAGACAGTTTGGAAAGCCTCTCCTAATATACAAGGACAAGTTCAGTTAAGTTCTGCTGAGTGGCAAGTAATTCATGAAGGTATGAATCGCGTTGCTAATGGTTCGGACACCTATAACACTGGTGGCACGCAGCTTCATAAATTGACACCGCATGTTTATGCGAAAACTGGTACAGCTGAAACGACAACGAATGGGAACCAAACCTTTACTGAGTCGATTGTTGCTTATGTACCAGGGCAACCTGTGGCAATGGCGATGGCTATTCCTGGTATGAATAATTATTTGGATGGTACTAATGGTAAAATTGCGGCAGCAATTATCAATGCTTACTGGAAGTATGTTCAAAATAAACCTTAAAACAGCGAAAGCTGTTTTTTTGTATCAGCACATCTCAAATCAATATTTTAAGAAGCGGACAATAATATAGGCTTCAGCAGTAAACTTACTATTTATTATGGCATGCAGAATAAGGACATGAGTGAATATTGATTAGTAAAGACAGGATTTGTTTACTAGTATGTGGACTACTGTGTAACAAAGAATAATTTACATCATGGAATACTTATGATAAACTAAACACACATTATAGAAAAGAGAAATCAGGCATGGCATTTTTAAAACTAACTGATATCCACAAATCTTATTTTCTCGGAAAAGATGAATTTCCTGTTTTAAAAGGCATTGATTTGTCATTTGAAAAAGGTGAATTTGTCTCAATTTTAGGAGAATCCGGTGCTGGAAAATCAACCTTAATGAACATCATTGGTGGCTTAGACCGAAATTTCGAAGGAACGGTTGAAGTTAACGGTGAGAAGTTAGATCACAAACAAGAAAAGAAGCTTGATGTTTACCGTCGCCAAACAATTGGTTATATTTTTCAAAGCTTCAATTTGATTAACTATCAAACTAATTTGGAAAACGTTGAAACATCATTAAATATGACAACTTTGTCGGCTTCGCAACGTAAGCAGCGTGCTACGGAATTACTAAAAAAAGTTGGCTTGGCAGAGCATATTCATAAATATCCTTCTCAACTTTCAGGTGGACAAAAGCAACGTGTTGCAATTGCTCGTGCGTTGGCTGCTGATCCTGACGTGATGATTGCTGATGAACCAACTGGTGCTTTGGATTCTGTGAATACAAAAGAAGTATTGGACTTACTTGAACAAATTGCGCAAGAAGGCAAATTAGTCATTGTTGTCACACATTCTCAAGCAGTTGCAGATTACGGCACACGTATTTTACACATGGCTGATGGTAAAATAGATGAAGAAAAGAATCTTAAACCACGTTTTGAAACACCTGCTACAACTGATCGTCTTACCTCTAAACCATTGTCTCAAGGCTCAGTTTGGGACATGGCATTTGATCATTTGAAATTCAAAAAGCTACAAAACTTCTTGATTATTTTAGGATCAGCAATTGGTGTTTTTTCAGTTATTCTGTTCTTGGGATTAGGAAATGGTATTAAGGGTTATATTAATGATCAAGTGAACTCATTAGCTAACCCTAATTACCCAACTGTCTTAAAAAATACGACGGACAGTAAGGATGCTACTGCCACTGAACGTGCGCAAGCAACAACTCAAGCTGCAGCAACAGACTACAACTCTACCACCATCTCAGATAAACTTATTAAGAAAATCAATCAGGTGAAACATGTTGATAAAGTTTATAAGGGTTATCATTTTAATGGTGCTGTCTTCAAGTATGGTAACGTACAATCACAGGCAGGCACGCAAATTCAGACATGGACGCCAATCTATGCAGATAAGGTCATTAAAGCTGGTCGTAAGCCAAAGGCAAGTAATGAAATTGTGATCGACAAGGCTTTTGCTAAGAAATCTAATACTAATTGGAAGTCATTGCTCAATAAAAATATCACATACACATATGTTGCTTATAACGCCCAAAACCAACCAGTACCAGTGACATCAACGATGAAAATTGTTGGTATTACTGATGGTGGTCAAAGTGGTACAATCTTTGCTGCAACAACAGCCGGTGTCAAAAAGGATTTAACAAAGGCAAATGCTGTGACAACTGCCAACTTCTTGACACTCTCCATCAAAGATACACGAGAAATTCAATCAACTGTTGATGCAGTCAATAATTTGAAAGAAAATGGTAAACAGGCTGTGGCTGCTATTTCAGTCGGATCTGTATTGAAGACAATTAACACGATTACTAGCTTGGCGTCATACGTATTAGCTGCAATTGCTGGTATCTCACTGTTTGTCTCAGCCATTATGATTATCGTGACAACGTATATGTCAGTTTCAGAACGAACCAAAGAAATTGGTGTATTACGTGCCTTGGGTGCACGTTCAAAAGATATTCGTGGACTATTTACGAATGAAGCACTATTGATGGGTATTATTTCAGCAATATTTGGTATTGCGGTGGCTTACTTAGCCCAGTTTGCAATGAACGCTGCGCTTTATAGTTTGATTAAGTTTAATATTGTGCAGGTTTCTGTTGGCAATGTTATCTTCGCAGTAGTTATCTCACTCATTATTGCCTTGATTGCTAGTTTTGTGCCATCGCGCAAGGCTGCCAAGTTGAATACAATTGATGCTTTAGCTGCTGATTAATTCACTTTTAGGACAATAACATCACATAACGAATTAGCTAGTGAATGATTGATTCACTAGCTTTTTTTGATGCGATCAATACTATAAATCTTCAACATATTTTAAGACAATCGGCAAATCAAAACGATGATGTGCAAATAATGGTATAATGAATTTTTAGAACGCATTAGGGGTACAAGTTATGGAAAACAATATGAGTCGTGCGGCACGCCGACAATCAGCACCATTACCAAATGGACAGCCACCACGACCACCACGGCCACGAAAGCGTCGTAAAAAATGGCGATGGATTGTTGCAATATTACTATTGTTGGCAATTGTTGGTGGTGTCATGATGTCAATGGTTTTGAGCAATGTGAAAACATCTGTTGACAAAATGTACCGTAGTGCAAAGGTTACAAAAGCACGTGACGTTCAACAAGTTTTGAAAAAAGGGGAACCATTTTCAATTTTAGTTTTAGGAACAGATACGGGTGCATTGGATCGTGACCGTACAGGTTTGACCGATTCAATGATGCTTATCACAGTTAATCCAAAAACTAAAACAACCACAATGATGTCCATTCCACGAGATATTATGGTAGCAATTGTAGGTCACGAGAATACTTTTCCACAAAAGCTAAATGCGGCATTTCCAATTGGCGGTGTGAGTTCAACCATACTGACGTTACAAAATTATTTGAATGTACCGATTGATTTTTATGCTTTAGTTAATATGGGTGGTTTGGAGAAGTTGATTAATCAGGTTGGTGGTGTTGAAGTAGAGTCACCATTGACATTCACTTATCAACCAGACAACGACAAACCAGACGTGTATAAGTTCTATAAGGGCAAAGAAAAGTTTGAATATGCGTCTGATGGGAAGAACTTTAAAACTTACACAACAATGAATGGCTATGCAGCCTTGTCATTTTCTCGGATGCGCTATGATGATCCACAAGGGGATTATGGTCGTCAATTGCGCCAACGACTAGTCTTAAAGGCGCTACTTAAAAAATCAGCCAGTGCAAAAACATTGCTCAACGCTAAATTTATGAGTTCTATCTCTAAAAATGTTCAGACGGATATGAAGTTTAATAATCTTACCACGGTAGCACTAAAATATATGTCTGCTACTAAAAAACAAACGTCAGAACATATACAAGGTGTTGGTGATATGTATAATGGTGTCAGTTATCAAATGGTCACTGAAACAGAAAAGCAACGTGTTACAACCCTTTTGCGCAAGTCATTAGATTTGAAAGCTAAAAATACGGGAACCCAGTTTGGTGGATCTGTGCCAGCTGTGTATTCCTATATTGCCGAGTATAACTTGAACATGATTAATGAAACGCTTGATCCACAGTAAATAAAGTTAAAAGGTAGCAACAGTAATTTACTGTTGCTACCTTTTTTTGTCATTGCACGTTATTTGTTGTTGTTTTTCATAAATGGAATGCCATCACGCCAAAGATAGCCACGATAATAGCTTTCCATAGAAACGATTTGCGTTAACGAAGTGAGTGGTAAGACGATTTTTAGCCACACTAAATCAGTTTTGAAAAATGGAATTGCTATCATGCCAGCCGTCACTAAATAGATGATGATACGAGCTTTTAACGGTAGCTGTCGTTGAAAAACGCCCTGATGAACGTATTGTTTGTAATATTTATTATTTTGTAGCCACGTGTCGAGTCGTTTGGAAGATTTAGACCATAAAATAGCAGTCAGAACGTAAAATCCGGCCGTTGGGATACCCGGAATCCAAATCGCAACTGTACCGATTGCAAAACTCAACGCGCCTAGCGCAATCAAAAGTATTTTCATAATAACCAGTTTAACATGGACTAACCAATTAATAAATAATCGTGATTTTATTAATATATTATTACTATTTTAAGAAGTTATCCTTGTTATCGGTTGCTATGATGAGATGTGTTACAATTAAATTATTAAAATCAAAATTAGGATAACACTATGAGCTATTTAGCAATCGTTGACCTAGGCAGCAACTCTGCTCGAATGGTGGTCGAAGAATTACATAAAGATGGCACTTATACCGAGATTGTTCGGGAAAAGCAGGACACTCGCATTGCGCAAAATATGGGTGCGGAGTTGATTTTGCAAGAAGAACCAATGGCGAGAACCATTGGTGCATTGCGCTATTTTCAGACGCGCTATGCGAGGTTTGAACCTGAAGTACGTGCTATCACAACGGCTGCTGTGAGAACAGCCCAAAATCAATCAGAATTTTTGAAACGTGTGAAAGCAGCCACTGGCATCACATTTCAAGTCCTAACAGGCGATCAAGAAGCTTATTACGACTATTTAGGTGTTCAAGCAACGCTAAAAGTTGATGCGGGGGTAATTTTAGACACCGGTGGTGCATCAGTTGAACTCATTGCCATTAACCACGCAAAAAATATGGCTGCGGTCAGTTTGCCATTTGGTGCGGTGAATTTATCCGAGCAATTCATGTTAGCCAATGATGTGATTCAGAGCAACATTGAGGTGGCTAGTGAGTATATTGTGCAATCTTATCAAAATTTACCTTGGTTATCTTCACAAAAAGGACAGCCTGTTATTTTGTTGGGTGGCGCTAATCGTTCATTAGCACGCATGGCACGCACACGGTCTGGCGAAGCAGAAATTAATCAAATTCACGGTTATGAGATGTCCTACGAATTGGTGATGTCTATCTTTGATGAAATTCGTTATATGACACGAGCAGACCGCGAACAAGTGGCTGGCCTTGAAACAACACGCGCCGACATCATTATTAGCGGGCTTTTACCACTCGTTAATCTGATGCGTTTGATTGAAGCACCGAAAGTTATTTTCTCAGAAAGTGGGGTTCGCGAAGGTTTAATCGCGGAAACTTTATCACAAATACATGACTAAGAAGTTTTATGAATTAACACCTGACGAACGGTTGGCGTTGTTAGCGATTGATGATGATATCCGTACCGCTTTGTCAGAACAACAAAGTACGGTGAATGCACAACTAGTTGAAAACTATATTAGTGATTTTCGAGTGCCAATGGGTGTTGTACGTGATTTACTAATTAATCAACAGCATTATCAAGTGCCAATGGCAACCGAAGAACCTAGCGTGATTGCTGCTGCCAATAATGGCGCAAAAATGTTGTCTGCTGGCATTGATGTTCAGATTGGTCGCACAGCGATGATCGGTCAAATGATGTTTGTAACTGAAAAATCTTTAGCTGATTTTGTACAAGCTCATCGTTTAGAAATATTCGATATTGCGCGACAAGCACGACCATCAATCTATCAACGTGGTGGTGGTCTTTTAGACGTCGTTGTGCGTCAGGTCTCTGAAAATGAAACAAGCGTTGACTTTATTATTGATACAAAAGACGCTATGGGTGCCAACATTGTCGATACTATTTTGGAGGCTGAGTTACCACTTTTTGAATCGTTTAATCCACTGGGGGTTATTTTATCTAACTATGCGACACATCAGTTAGTGACAGCCACGGCTGACATTGTATTTGAACGGGTGCGTGGCGAACACGTAGCGCGTCAAATTGTTGCGCTCAATCATTTTGCGCAAAGTGATCCTTATCGCGCGACAACAGAAAATAAGGGGCTTTTTAATGGTGTCAGTGCAGTGGTTTTGGCGACTGGCAATGATTGGCGTGCCGTTGAGGCGAGTGGGCATGCTTATGCCAGCCGTAACGGACAATATCAGGCACTGACAACTTGGTCCATCAAAGATAACCAATTGCACGGCGAACTGACTATGCCAATTAGCGTGGGAACAGTTGGCGGTGCGATTTCTGTACTGCCAGCTGCTCAAAACGCCTTAGCTATACTGGGACAGGTCAATGCAGATGAGCTACGTATGGTCATTGTCTCAGTTGGTTTAGCACAAAACTTAGCTGCCCTCAAGGCAATTGTTAGCGGTGGCATTCAGCAAGGACATATGCGTATGCAATACCGTGCATTAGCCATGCAAGTCGGTGCTGAAGTTTCAGAAGTTAAACGCTTGGTGCCAAGATTGATGGCTGAAAAGCATGTTGATACTGAGTTAGCAACTAAAATATTAATGGAGATAAGAAATGAATCCAAAAGTTAAATCTTTACTAGATGCTGTCAATCAGCTTTATCCCGGCACAGTTATGAGCCGAGTGGGCACTGAAAATACTGGTGCTTTGCACATTGACCGTGTTAATCAAGAAGTTTTGGGGCAACGTTTATTGATTGAAGTTGCAGAAGAAACTGAGAGTGATTTTTTATTAGCTAATGAGTTATTGAAGATGCTATTAACCTTTAATGGGATAACACCGCAAGTATTTTTTGCATTAACATTTAATGATGACAAATTAGATGAGCAATTAATTCAAATTGCAACGCGTATGCATCGCATAGTTGTCCACGCGATTACTTACCGAGAATTAGCATCCAAGCAAATGTTAACACAGCAAACAGCTGATGCTTATTTGGCAGGTGTTCAATCTGAATTAACACCAGAGAATGGTGATCTGGATGATGAGAGTTTATGGCGTTTGCTTATGGTATTAGATGCCTTGGTATTTGCCGATAATTTAGTTGAGGCCAGTGATTTTACAGCTGTTCTAGCAAATAACTATCCGCTAGCTTATACGGCGGCTCAGACACTTGCTGAACCCATTTTAAGGGCAGATTTGAAGCAATCACGCCAAATTCGACACCAAATGGTAACACTATTTGTCGGTCTTGACGATGTGTTAAAAAAGTGGGGAAAGCCTACTGTAAATGCAAAAGAGTACGTCACTTTAACAAGTGTTTTGTCTCAACGCCAACTGGCACTACCAGTCAATCAAGTGTTTACCATTTTCCATTCAGAAATGACAGATTTTCAGACCAAAAAGACAGCTTATGTCGGTCTAAATAAGGGGGATGAGCAAAATAGTTTTGTCATCACACCACCCGAAAACGAAGCAGATCGACCAGCTTTTTTCAAAGCACTATATGCTATGAAAGTCTCAGAATTGTTTAAAAAATTGGCATTACCTTACATTGAAAGAGTTTAAATTATGTTAGTCACACCAGAAATTCAAAAGCGCTTTGACGACGCTAATCATATCGTGTTTATGACAGGAGCGGGCGTGTCGACCATCTCGGGCATTCCTGATTACCGTTCTAAAGGTGGAATATATGATGGTGTTGCCTTACGACCAGAGTACTTGTTGAGTGCCACGGCTTTTCAAAATGAATCGGAAAAACAATATCAATTTATGATTGATAATATGTATTTTCCTGAAGCTAAACCGAATGTTATTCATGACAAAATAGCTGCTTTGACACAAGCTAACCGAGCTAAAATTATCACGCAAAATGTTGATGACTTACATGTTAAAGCAGGCTCGAAGCCAGAAAATTTGATTCGTTTTCATGGTTCTCTCTATGATATTTATGCACCACGTGACGGCAAAAAAGCCGATTATCATGACTATTTGCAGAGCATGAGAAGAGCTGATGGTGCCATTTTACGACCAAGAATTACTTTTTATGAGGAAATGCCTTTTGAGGTGGAACGTTCAGCACTTTGGGTCCGGGAAGCTGATTTGATTGTGATTGTGGGGACGAGTTTTCAGGTTTATCCATTTGCTGGATTGCTGCAATATGCTAATCCGCAAGCGACAGTGATGTCGGTTAATTTAGAATATATTGCCACACCATATCACATTGATCAAATTGTGGGTGACGCTGGTGACTTTTTCGCGGCATTATCTTAATCTGTTAGCGAACTTGAAATATATGAACAATTATTCATATTAAGTGGTAGAATAAGAGTAGCATATTTCAAGGGAGACGAGATGATACATACAAATCAAACTTTAAAAATGAAACAAAGGCCTTATGTTATTGGCATTACACTGAACATTGTGTTTGTTTTGGCAGAATTAGTTTTTGCAAAAATTGCTCATTCAACTGCGCTATTTGCTGATGCTTTTCACAATTTGAGTGACGTGTTAGCACTCATAATTGCTTGGTTAGCGGTGGTTGTTTTTGGTTTGAAAGCCACTAAACAGCATACTTATGGTTGGCATAATATGTCAATATTAGCTAGCATTTTTAACTCTTTACTCTTAATATTTGCCGTGGTAACTATCTTCTATGAGGGCATTAGAGATTTAATTACTGCTAATGTTAGTCATGCGAGTGGTGCCACAATTATGATTGTGGCAGCTGTTGGTATTGTGATTAATTTTTCAACTGCGTTCTTGTTTAGAGTTTCCGGTGTACCTGATGAACACGGACATCAGTCACATGACCTCAATGAAAAAACGGCGTACGTTCACTTATTAGCTGATGCAGGTGTGTCTTTGGGCGTTGTTGTGGCTGGCTTGCTCATTCAATGGACAGGTTTGGTTGCAATTGATGCGATTGTTTCGATGATTATTGGCGTAGTGATTGCGGTGACCTCTTGGCCAATGGTTAAATCAACGTTTAACTTGGCTCTAAATGGCGTGCCAGATGGCATTGATGAGGTAGCTGTTGCGGAATATATTGCTAACCATAGCGGTGTGGCGCAGTTTCACGATTTGCATATATGGCCATTATCAACCACAGAAACTGCGTTAACAGTGCATCTTTCCTTGAACAGCACTAGTACAGGTGATGCACAGATGATTTTGGAAGACATTACCAGCGCTCTTCGAACAACCTTCCATATTAGTCATGTCACCATTCAAATTGAAACATCTAGCTTTGACCAAACGTGCAATCAAATTTAAAATTGTAATGTTACGCAAATGTAATAATCTAATGAAAGGGTTTTCAAAAGTTGATTTAGAGACAATTTTCTTTCATTTTAATCACCAAAAAGGCGAATTTTTAAAATGCGCTTTTTTTTGTTGTTGACGTTTTGCGAATAGCGTGTAATATGTAATATGTACTGGAACGACAATAGTCGAGTTAGGTAATTTTCATAAGCTTTCAACTACGGTGTTGAATGAAATCCTTTATGAAATTTATTTAGCACTTGTTGTATCTGTTTGGCACGCAGTAAGTTTGCCGACAAGTGAATATTCACGATATGTCAAGTCGAAATTCGTTTATTTTGTTCTGAGGAGAAATCTAAAGGAGAGATAGAATGCAAGATTCTACAAGCGTTAACTCAAAGCATCATCTAGTTCAAAATGCTGATGACACTTTGAGTTTGAGTGATGTTAACAGCTCGATTGAAGCACCGAAAGATGGTTCATTCTGGCGAAAATTATTAGCCTTTTCAGGTCCTGGTGCTCTTGTTGCCGTTGGTTATATGGATCCTGGTAACTGGGTAACCTCTGTTGGTGGTGGTGCGCAGTATCGCTATGTTTTGTTATCAGTCGTATTGATTTCATCATTGATTGCTATGATGTTACAATATATGGCTGGTAAGTTGGGTATTGTCAAACATGAAGATTTGGCACAAGCGACGCGTGATCGCACTAACAAACCAGGTGGTATTGCACTTTGGATTATGACAGAGTTAGCATTGATGGCCACAGATATCGCTGAAGTTATTGGTGGCGCGATTGCCTTACACTTGTTGTTTGGCTGGTCAATGATTGCCTCTGTTCTGACAACAGCATTTGATGTTGTGTTGCTGCTGTTGCTAATGAAGTTTGGTTTCCGAAAGATTGAAGCGATTGTTATGACACTTATCATCACAATCTTGGTTATCTTTGCTTACCTCGTTGTGTTATCAAAGCCTGAATTGACAGCTTTGTTTGGTGGTTATTTGCCACAATTACAAGATTTAAGTAGTGCTTCACCTATTGGTGGTGGCGACTCTAAGTTGACACTGACTTTGGGTATCATTGGTGCTACGGTTATGCCCCACAACCTTTACTTGCACTCATCAATTTCACAAACACGTAAGGTTGATCGTAACGACAAATCTGCAATGAAAGAAGCTGTTCGCTTCATGACATGGGATTCAAATATCCAATTGTCTTTGGCTTTTGTCATCAATTCATTGCTTTTAATTTTAGGAGCGGCTTTGTTCTTTGGTCACGCTGATAAAGTGGGTACTTTTGGTTCAATGTATAACGCCTTGGGTGATAAGACGATTGCGGGAGCGGTTGCTTCGCCTATCTTATCAACATTGTTTGCGGTAGCACTGCTGGCATCAGGTCAAAATTCAACCATTACTGGAACATTGACTGGTGAAATTATTATGGAAGGCTTCCTGCACATGCGTATTCCAATGTGGTTACGTCGTGTTGTAACGCGTGGATTAGCGCTTATTCCAGTTGTTGCCTTTACATTAATTTATGGTGGTGCCGAAGACAAACTGGATCAATTGCTAGTTTATTCACAGGTCTTCTTGTCAATTGCTTTGCCATTTGCTATGGCACCATTGATTTTATTCACGTCATCGAAGAAGATTATGGGTAAAGAATTTGCTAACCCAATGTGGATGACAGTTTTGGGATGGATTACATTCGCTGTCTTAACAGTTTTGAATATTCAATTGGTTATTCAAATTATTGGTCAACTATTTGGTGCCTAAGAGGAGAGATAACATGAGTGAATTAAACTTAAACATCGAACCAATGCAATTTAAGAACATCTTAGTTGGTGTTGACGAATCACAGCAAGGCTACTTTGCTTTGGCTAATGCGATTCATCAGGCCAGTGAAGATGGGGCGAAGTTGACAATCGCCACAGTTTTGGAAATGGGTGATTTGTCAACAATCGATGCGTTACATCTTGATTTTATTAAAGAAAAACGAGCCGAATTTGAAGCTAATTTAGAAAAATATCGTGCCTATGCTGTCTCAAAAGGGGCAACTAATGTTGAAACGATTTTTGCGGATGGTGCTAAGGCAGGCGAAGTGCTTGTACAAGACATCGCACCACGCGTTGGCGCTGACTTGATTGTTGTTGGTGCACATTCACGTGAAGGTTTCTGGGGATCACTTGGTTCACAAGCTGCCTACATTGCACGTCATGCCAAGATTTCATCAATGGTTGCACGTCACGATAGTTAATGACATAACTGCTAATTGATTCAAGCCGTTATTTTGGATGGTATACACTGTTCACAAAAATAATGGTTAATATCATGAGGCAGTTATTTTTTACGCTATACATGAAAATAAATTCATGTTATACTTTATATGAATAGAAATTCATATAAAGGAAATTGAGTCTATGTTACAAACATTAATGACGGCAGCACTATCATATATTGGCACGACCACTGATTATTTCGTTATTCTGTTATTTATTTTTGGACAATATCGTCAATCAGCACAAGTACGATCAGTCGTTTTCGGCGCTTACCTTGGTAATGCGATGTTAGTGATGATTTCGGTATTCATTGCTTTGGGACTAAAACAAGTGCCTGAAGAATGGCTATTAGGCTTGTTGGGTATTTTACCAATTATTATTGGTATCAAAAATTATTATTCAGACTCGGATGAAGTAGCTGAAGTTGCGGATAATTTACGTCAATCCGGTAAAAAACAACTAATTCTCAAAATGGTAGGAATTACAATCGCAACCTGTGGTGCTGATAACATTGCGCTGTATGTGCCATATTTTACAACGATTAATTTAACCTTGTTACCATTAATTTTTGCAATTTTTATTGTGATTTTATCGTTAGCTTTATTGCTTGCTTATAAAGTGACACAAATGCCAATTGTCTATCAATTGTTGGAACGTTTTGGTGATAGAGTACAGCTAATTATCTATGTTGCGCTTGGTATTTATGTTATGTTCGCAGCTGGTACATTACAACATTTATTTACCCTGTTATAATAAGGTTATGAAAAAAGATGTCATTATTGAACTTGAAACAATTTTTAAATTATTGGGTAATCGCCAGCGATTAACGATTTTAGAGCTTTTGCGTGAACGCGCTTATAGCGTCTCAGAAATCATTGCAATCTTGGATATGGAACAATCAGCTGTTTCTCATCAGTTGAAACTCTTGCGTGAAGCACAATTAGTGCAAACCCAACGTCAAGGGCGTGAAATTCTATATTGCTTGAGCGATTCTCACGTTTTGACGCTTTTAGACAACGCCCTGAATCACGTTTCGCACGTTCTTAAACAAGAAACGCACGAAGAATTTTTGGCTGAAGAAAGAGAAAAAAATAAAAAGGGTTGACAGGATAGTGATATCTTGGTATTCTAGTGTAGTTGTTTGAAATCAGACAACCACATAGCGTATGCCGCTGTGGCGGAATTGGCAGACGCGCTGGACTCAAAATCCAGTGGTGGCAACACCGTGTGGGTTCGACTCCCACCGGCGGCATAATTAAGATAATAATGAGTGGAATTAAGCGAAACGCTTGGTCTCACTCATTTTTTATTGGCTACACCAGCAATGCTTGCTGAATTTGAAAAAATTGTTAGTCTGCTTATCAGCCTTTACAAGCTCCTAAAATTAAAATCTAACAAAAAAGATATCGAATCAATTTCGATATGGTAGATTGTAAAATTAAACCGAACACTTGAATAAAAAAGCCGCAGCGCCTTTAATGGTAATTGTCTAAAACAACCATAAAGGAACTGCGACTCATGACTAGTTTATCATCTCAAGAACGCACTGTCATTCAAACTTTACTCGAATTGAATTATTCTGTTCGTGCCATTGCGCG
>NZ_MOWQ01000019.1:0-32823 GCF_002095565.1 Leuconostoc sp. BM2
CGTTCATCGGGAAATATTTTTGAGAGAATATTTGAGAGAGAAGAGAATATATTCGGGAGAGAATATGAATTATTTAGAGTCGCGGGGAGAACGCGACTTTGGCTCCTTTTTGCCATGGGTTTCGTGCTTCTGATGTGATGGTCATCAGTTATACCGCTTATGAGACAAGCCCTCCGAAGGTCTAATTTTTATTCAATGTCTACTTTGAGTCAACTTAGCGGGTTGTTTGAGATAACTTGCTTTGTTGATGTTTATAATATAACGATTGAAAATTAAAACGAGATAAATCGGAGATAAACTGAAAATTAAATTAGGGTCTTGGCTCAGAGGTTTGATTATAAACTGCATATTACCTTTGTTTTAAAAAACGTTGCTTTAGTTGTTGCCAAACATCCTGTAAACGGTTACAATATATTTGTAAACAACTGATTAACGTTTATCATTAACGCGATAAAATCGCAAAAAAAGGAGTAACTCATGGGATTATTAGGCGCAATTGAAGCCGGTGGTACAAAATTTGTTGTGGCGGTAGCGGATCACGACTACAACATTGTAGAGCGGACATCATTTCCAACACTTGATGGCGAACAAACACTAAAACAAGTCATTGCTTTTTTTGACCAATTTGAAAATATTGATGCTATTGGCATCGCAGCATTTGGGCCAATTGATATTGTCGAGGGGTCAAAAACATACGGGCACGTATTGGACACGCCAAAGCGTGGCTGGTCAGGATATGACTTTTTAGGTGCTATGAAGGCTTGGCGTGATATTCCTTATTATTGGACAACAGATGTCAACGGTGCAGGTTGGGCAGAATTTGAAACTGGTGCTGCTAAAGATGTGCAAAACATGGTTTATTTAACAGTTGGTACAGGCGTTGGCGCAGGAATTGTTTCCGGTGGTCGTTTTGTCAGCGGCTATGGACATCCTGAAGCAGGACACATTTTCTTGCAGAAGCATCCTAAAGACACTTACGCTGGTCATTGCCCATTCCACGGCGATAATTGTTTGGAAGGCTTAGCCGCTGGTCCAGCAATTGAAGAACGCTGGCAAATGAGTGCTAAGGAACTACCAGACGATCATTTAGCTTGGGAAATTGAAGCCTTTTATTTGGCACAAGCAGCTTTGGACTATACAATGATTTTGCGTCCAGAAAAGATTGTGTTTGGTGGTGGTGTGCCACATCGTGAAATCCTATTTCCATTGATTCGCGAGCAATTTGCAAAGTTGATGAGTGATTATCTAGCCGTTCCGGATTTGGATGATTATATTGTGCCTGTTGCCAATGGTGACAATGCAGGGATTCTTGGTTGCTTCTATCTTGCAAAGACCTTAATTTAATTTTCAGTTTATCTCCGATTTATCTCGTTTTAATTTTCAATCGTTATATTATAAACATCAACAAAGCAAGTTATCTCAAACAACCCGCTAAGTTGACTCAAAGTAGACATTGAATAAAAATTAGACCTTCGGAGGGCTTGTCTCATAAGCGGTATAACTGATGACCATCACATCAGAAGCACGAAACCCATGGCAAAAAGGAGCCAAAGTCGCGTTCTCCCCGCGACTCTAAATAATTCATATTCTCTCCCGAATATATTCTCTTCTCTCTCAAATATTCTCTCAAAAATATTTCCCGATGAACGTGTTAGTTCATCGGGTTTCGTGTTTTTATAGGCTATAAGTTAGCTGTATTCATTACTCAGCTGAACAAATATAGGCGCAAGTATAAAAAGTCCTGAATTTTTGTAACTGTTTTTAGAATAGACCAGATACTAGTTTGTAGTGCACACTAAAATAGATTAGAAATCGCTTTAAACGTTGAAAGGTCAGACATAACAATATTGACTTGACAATTATTATCTGGCTATTTGTTGCTTATAAGTTTTATAAACTGTTGCTAAGAGCTGTGACTACTTTTTAAAGAAAAGTTAATCACGATAGTTCGTTAGACAAAAATGAATCTGATAATTAAGAGGGAGGTTCGCTTTTGTGTTTTAAAGATGTATGCATAGGCTGACTTTAGGGTCAGTCTTTTTGATTCTAATTGATGAATAATAGGTTAATTGATATGTTGCCTATTGATCAAATTTGTGTTATTATATTTTGTGTTGTAAAAACAGGTGATATGGTCAGCTAGCTCAGTTGGTAGAGCAACGGACTCTTAATCCGTGGGTCCAGGGTTCGAGCCCCTGGCTGACCATTCTGGAAAACCACTCAGAAAATATCTGGGTGGTTTTTTGCTGCATTGATTGATATTTTGGTAGCAGATAGTTTGTGAAATGTCTTGATATTTCTGCCTTTATTTGTCACAAATAAGCAGGCGTATATTTTGTTTATATAAGTTGGTTGCACAAACAAACTAACCGTGTTATGATATTTGAGTAAAGTTGTGATAACGTTTTCACTAAAAAGTACGTTTATTCACAATTAAAAATATTATCTGGGAGATATGGTTATGGATGCAAATCTTGAAAAAAGAGATGAATTTGCCAAACTAACAACTTGGGATCGTGTGAGTTATGGTTTCGGTGATTTCGCTCAAAACTTGGTGTTTGGAACAGTTGGTGGCTTTTTGCTATTTTACTTAACAAACATTAACGGCATATCAGCCGGTGTTGGTGCAACGATATTTTTAGTTGTTCGTTGGATTAATGTTGTTTGGGATCCGTGGGTTGGAACTGTTGTTGATAAAGCTAAAATTACAAAGAATGGTAAATATCGGCCATTTCTTTTGAATTTTGGTATTCCACTAGTTATTTTAGCGGCGCTGTTGTTTTTACCTGTTGCAAAAGTGCTAGGATCTGGTTCTGCCGCAACTGTTGCTTATGCAACTGTTTCATATATGGCAACAGCGTTGGTGTACTCATTTGTTAATATCCCTTATGGTTCATTAAATGCATCATTAACTCGCGATGAAATGGAAGTGTCGAAGTTAACTTCAGTTCGTATGATGCTGGCTAATGTGGGTAACTTACTGGTTTATACAATATTTCCTTTGTTTGTTCAATTAGCTTCACCTAATGCAAAAATGACAGATACTGGTCTGTTTGGTTTAAAGTTGAAACTAGGAAATTATGCTGCTCCTTCAGCAGCTGGCGCATGGTTTAAAGTTTACGGTATATATATGGTTATTGGGGCCGTTGCTCTGTTTATCGCTTATCGTAACACCAAAGAACGCGTTCTAGCCTCAGAAGAATCAACGGATCAGGTTAAGTATTCTGATTTGTTTGCTGAATTAAAGCGTAATGCAGCTTTGCGTAACCTTGGTATTTTCTTCTTAGTTGGCTTCACCTTGATGTTCTTTGGAAATACAGTTTGGCCATACTTCATGCAATATAACTTTGGTGTTGAGGGCGGTAAGTCAGCTTTGATGGCATCAATCGGGTTAATTGGTTCAATCCCAGGTATTTTCTTGGTAGTACTTTGGCCAAAATTGCGTGCAACGCTTGGTAAAAAAGGATTTTTCTTCACATTCTTAGCCATCTTTATAGTTGGTCAGTTACTACTGTTTGCTTGGTCTAAGAATCCTTCTTCAGACTGGTTGGGATTCACTGGTCGTTTCCTACAACAGTGGGGCCTAACGTCTGCAACTGGTTTCATGTGGACTTTGGTTCCTGAAGTTGTCTCAAATGGTGAGTATATCTCAGGTAAGCGTGTTGCTGGTATTATCAATGCTATCATGGGACTATTCTTCAAAATTGGTTTGGCACTTGGTGGTATTATTCCTGGATACCTTTTGCAGATTATGCACTTTAAGTCTGGTGCTTTGACACAAACTGCCAGTGCACAATTTGGTATTGCATTGTCAATGATTTGGTTACCAATTGTGATGGCAGTTATTGCCATGATTGTCATCAGTCGTTATCCATTGTCGGATGAATATGTTGACAAGATGAACCAAGAATTGAAAGAAAAAAATAGTTAATTAACTAAAACAACATTAACAGGCACTGTTCATAGATTTGCTAAATGGTAAATTTATAATCTTTGACTGGAAGTGTTGTTTTTTATTGCAATCTTATAAGTACTGCGGGATACTAAAGATAGTTTTGTTAATAGCAGTTATTAAAATATATTGGGGTAAAAAGTAGTGAAAAAAACTATCGGGCATGTCAAAATGCCATATATATTTGTTATTTTAATTTTAGTTGTTATTTTTGGGGTTCTAACGGTACGACATTTTGATAAGCAGGAGAAATCAGCGTCGCCAGATGTTAAAAAGTCGACATCAACAGCTAAGTCAAAAAATACTTTTCCAAAGGGTGTCAAATCAACCGATTGGGATTTAGTCTTGGTGAACAAAAAAAAGCCATTGTCAGCAGAGTTAAATTTTAATAAAGTAACGGTTGATGACAAACAAATAGATGCTAGAATTCAACAGCCTTTGGCTAATTTCCGTCAAGCTGCTCAAAAAGCAGGATATGCCACAACTTTAGTTTCAGGTTATCGTTCCATTGCCTATCAAAAACAAATTTTTGATAATTCAGTTGCACAATATGAAGCCAATGGTTTGAGTGCAACTGAAGCCAAAAATAAGACGGCACTTGTCATCCAAACGCCGGGTGCTTCAGAACATCACACAGGGTTAGCTGTCGATTTGGCGGGGGATGATGCATTAGCGGCCTATCCTGCGCTGCAAGCCGAAATGGATCAGTACGCCTCTCAGAAATGGTTGATACAACATGCACCAGATTACGGATTTGTATTACGTTTCCTAAGTGATGCTAAGTCAATTCAACAGACAGGTATTGATTATGAATCATGGCATTTTAGATACGTTGGCGTGGCAAACGCAAAATATATGACCCAACATCATTTAACCTTAGAGGCGTATGTTGCTGCTTTAAAAAAGGCCAATCGTTGATGTCAAAACCAATTGATTTCGTCTGCAAGTAAGTGACAATTTTGCTATACTTAATAAGTAAATATTTTTAGCAGGTTTGTTAAATACTCACATTAACTTAAAGGAGAACTGGCATGATTGTATTATCAGGCACCATTGGCGCCGGCAAAACAAGTTTAACAAAGATGTTGGCCCAGCATTTGGACTCAGAGGCGTTTTATGAAAGCGTGGACGATAATCCAATTTTGCCTTTATTCTATGAAGATCCAAAAAAGTATGGTTTTTTGTTGCAAATCTATTTTCTGAATAAGCGTTTGGCGCAAATTAAAAAAGCACAAGTTGTCACAAAAAATATCCTTGATCGTTCAATTTTTGAAGATGCTTTGTTGTTCCAATTAACTGCTGATTTAGATCGTGCCACACAGACGGAAGTCGACATTTATAAATCTTTGGTTGATAATATGATGGCTGAAATTCCTGGGGGTGCTTCAAAAGATCCTGACCTATTGATTCACGTTCGTGTTAGTTTTGATACAATGTTGGCACGCATCAAAAAGCGTGGACGTTCTTATGAACAAATTGATGAAAATCCAAGTTTGTATGAATATTATCAAGAACTGAATAGTCGTTATGATGATTGGTTTGAAAACTATGACCGATCACCCAAGATTCAAATTGATGGCGATCGTTTTGATTTTGTTGAAAATCCAAAAGCACGAGCAGAAGTATTTGATATGATTGATGCTAAATTATCTGAGACAGGTGTGCTATCATTTTAAAAGTATCAGCGACTATATATGGCTCCTAACTGATGAGTTGGGAGCTTTCTGTTATAATAAAACAAAATGGGAAATAATAACATGGAAAACTGGCATAGAATTGTTGTCAAAGTGGGAACAAGCACCATTGTTGATAGTGATGGTCAAATTAAATATTCAGTTATCAATCGTTTGGCGCAAACACTCACAAGTTTACAGAAAAGTGGGCACGAAGTGGTATTAGTTACTTCGGGCGCGATTGGTGTGGCGATGCAACAAATGAAGCTTCAGTCACGGCCTAAAGAAATACCACAACAACAAGCATTAGCAGCCATTGGACAGACATATTTAATGTCACTTTACAACCAAAGCTTTGCGTTTTATCAACAAATGATAGGACAAGTTCTACTGACGTATGACGTTTTTGATAATAAAGTAATGCTTGAAAATGCTATCAATGCTGTCGAGGCATTGTTGGCAGAACATGTTATTCCAATTATTAACGAAAATGATGTGATTGCAGTAGATGAATTGGATCATCAACATTCGTTTGGTGATAATGATCGGTTGGCAGCAATTGTAACACATGAATTGCAAGCCGATGGTCTAATCATTTTAAGTGACGTTGACGCGCTGTATACTGCCAATCCAACAATTGATACCAATGCTACACCTATTCGTCGTGTCACGGCAGTTACTGATGAAATTCGGATGAGTGCCACTGGTTCTGTTTCTGGTCTCGGGACAGGTGGTATGAGTACCAAATTATTGGCAGCCGAACTTGTGATGGCACATCGTGGCAAAATGGTGCTAATTAACGGTGCCAATCCAGCTTTAATTTTAGATGTTATAAAAGGTGAAGCCGTGGGCACTTTGTTTCAAGGAGAATAAAGATGGAAACAATACAAAATATTGGTAAAAGAGCAAAAGCAGCAACGTTGGATGCTGCACAATTGTCTCTTGAGACACGCAATCAAATTCTAAAAATGATGGCAGCTGCCATTACGGAAAAGTCAGATGTCATTATTGCGGCTAATCGGCAAGATTTAGCATTAGCAACAAATCTGGCTGCACCAATGGTAAAACGACTAACGCTTGATGAGGCGACCATTCAAAGCATTGCTGACTCTCTTTTGGCAGTCGCACAATTACCTGATCCGTTAGCAGGTCCGTATGAAACGTGGGAAAATCACGCCAAATTAAAAATTGTAAAAAAGATAGTACCTTTGGGTGTTGTGGCAATGGTTTATGAAGCACGACCAAATGTCACTGTTGACGCAGCTGCGCTCACACTGAAATCTGGTAATGCTGTTATTTTACGAGGTGGGAAAGAAGCAATTGCCTCAAATACAGCACTTGCAGCTATTTTACGTGATGTTTTGGAACAACGTCATCTTAATCCGGATATGATTCAACTGATTACTGACACGTCACATGACTCGGTCAATCAGTTACTTCATATGAGAGAATATGTGGACGTCTTGATTCCACGAGGATCGGGTCATTTTATTGATTTTGTTGTGGCTAATGCCACGGTTCCTGTAATTGAAACCGGTGCTGGTAATACGCATATTTTTGTAGACGCTAGTGCTGATCAAGATGAAGCCATTAATATTATTCATAACGCTAAAACGCAGAAGCCAGCGGTCTGCAATGCTGCCGAGAAGTTGTTAATTCATGCTGATATAGCGGATGAATTTTTGCCAAAGATTACTGGTCGATTAAGAGCTGCGCATGTTGAATTACGAGGTGATGAAGCATCTCGAGCGATTGAAAGTGATTTGACACCAGCTAGTGAGCTTGATTGGGACACGGAATATAATGACTTAATTATGGGCGTTCGTATTGTTTCTGGAATTGATGAGGCAATTGAGTGGGTGAATCGGCACACAACGCACCATTCTGAAACCATTATTAGTGAAGATGCTGAAAACGTTGCCAAATTTATGAATGACGTTGATGCTGCAGTCGTTTATCGAAATGCCTCAAGTCGTTTTACGGACGGATTTGAGTTCGGGTTCGGTGCAGAAATTGGCATTTCAACTCAAAAACTTCATGCACGTGGTCCAATGGGTCTGAAGGCTTTGACAACAATCAAATATGAAGTGTTTGGCGATGGTCAAATTCGTGCATAAATAAAGAGACATGTCAGTAAGACATGTCTCTTTATTTAGTCTTTAGTTGTATTTAAAACAGTTAACATAAGATTTTGGAAATCATTTACAAAACGTTGTGTGTCAACGAGTACAGCGGCTTTAGTAGTTGTTGGCTCCAACAATCTACTTTTATCTCCGATAGTGCGACCGTAATCGCCACTTTCTTTATCATAAGTGACACGCATGGCTAATGAAATTGTGGTGACATAGCTTGGGTCAATACCAACAGCTACTGCTAGCGGATCATGGAGTGCGGCACCTTTTTTGTCGATATTCAGTTTATCATAGGCGTCAATATAAAAATCCATTAAATCAGCATATTTTTCACCTGCGGTTGTTCCTAGTAAGCGCCATGCAGCAGTTTCCTTTTTTGTTAATAGCGTTCGTAGGGTAACATCAAGACCAACCATCGTTAAATTGTCCTGATGGGTGAAAGCAAAGTCGGCAGCCTCGGGATCTTGATGGATGTTAGCTTCAGTGAATGGGGTGACATTGCCTGGAACTGTTAAGGCGCCGCCCATCAATGTCGTATTACCAATTAAGTACGCAACGTCGGGATCTTTTTTAATTGCAGCCGTCAAGTTAGTTAAGGGACCGGTAGGAATAAAAATTAACTCATCTTGATACCGGTGTGCAGCTTCAATTAAGAAATCGACCCCAGATTGTGCGGAAACTTTTTGAGGTGATGTTGCCAACAAAACATCACCAACGCCGTTTTTGCCATGAATAGCTTGTGAAATTGGCATAACGTCAAAATGGTCAGTGGTGCTAGAATGACTTTCACCAATGAAAACAGGAACATTGTCTGCACCGAGTAGATGGAGTAAATTCAAAGAATTTTGGGCGGCCGTTGTGACCAGAGTGTTACCATAACTTGAAATAATACCAATGAGATCAACATTTGGGTCTGCGACAGCATAAGCCAACGCAAGTGCGTCATCAATACCTGTGTCAAGATCAAGAATCATTTTTTTAAGGGCCATGAATTTTTCTCCAATTTTTAAAGATATGTTTATTATAACGGACAACAACAATTTTAGGGATAAATTCGCCAAATGTAGGTATAATATTCTTGTAAAGGATAAACAAAAATTGGAGATTTATGAATGACAGAAACAGACATATATGATATTGCCATAATAGGTGGTGGGCCGGTTGGCATGTTTGCGGGATTTTATGCTGGGCTACGAAATACAAAAACAATTCTGATTGAAAGTCTAGCCACTTTGGGTGGGCAGGTAACAGCACTTTATCCTGAAAAAAATATTCTAGATGTTGCTGGTTTTCCTAGTATCAAAGGTTCAGACTTAATCGAATCGTTACAAGCACAACTTGATATGTTTCCTATTACAATCAAAACGAATACGACTGTGGTTAATGTTGCGAAACAAGACGAGTTATTCACAATTGCTACACATGATGGCACGACGCTGTTCGCCAAAACAATTATCGTTACCACAGGTAAAGGTGCATTTGAACCACGTCAAATGCAGGTAGATGGTGTAGATGAGTTAGTTGGACAAGGTGTGCACTATTTTGTTAAAAACAAACACGATTTTTACAATCATGACGTTGCCATTGCCGGTGGCGGGGATTCAGCAGTTGATATGGCAACAATGCTTAATCAATTAACTGCATCGACTGCTTTGATTCATCGACGGGATCAATTTAGAGCGATGGAACAAAGTGTTAAAGCGTTGGAAGCGTCAACAGTGAAACGTGAAACACCGAAAAAAGTGACAAAAGTTGAAAAATTGTCATCTGGCAAGTTAAAACTTACTTTGGCAAATGTTAAAGATGACTTGTTGCATAGTGATTTATTAGTGGATGACCTAATTATCAACTATGGTTTCATTTCAGCTAATAAAACGGTGCAATCTTGGGATATTAAGCCGGAACTTGATGGTCAAGTATTTCATGTTAATCAAGAATTGGCTACTAGTGTTCCTGGTGTATTTGCAATTGGGGATGCCAGCCATTATGTTGGGAAAGCGGACTTGATAGCCATTGGATTTGGTGAAGCACCCAATGCTATTAATGCTGCTATTCGGGTATTTGACCCAGAACGCGGTGGGCCAGGCCATTCTAGTGCCATGGTTGTCCGCGATGGTAAAGTGATATAAAAAATGTTAACCTCTAATCCTGAGGTTAACATTTTTTGTTATAAGTCATGTTTGTGCGCGTTGCCACGGGCAAAATGACGATTATTAGCATGTGTCTCGCGTTTTTTCTGCGTTCGAATTTGTTTTTCTAGCTCAGCAATTACTAAGGTGACATTCTTCAAATTGTTTCTTAGTGAGCGTTGTGATGAAGCATCATGGTTTGACTGTTCTAAGTCATTTTGCAATTGTTTAGCTTGGTTCTGTGCGGTTGAGAGTTTTTGTTGTAATGCTTTGATATCATATAATTGAAACATAGGTGTGCCTTACTTTGCCGAGTCTAATATTGTTACTTTACCAGTGGCATAATCAATTTTAACGCCGGGTTGTACATTAAAAATCCAATAATTCAGATTAAGGCTTTTGCCATTGTCGCTAATTGATTTTGCCATATAATGAACACCACGTGGAATGCGTTCGTTGCCAACATATAAAGGTGTGACTTGTCCACGTACAGTGAGCTTAGGATTTTGTTCAATTGCATCACGAATGTCATCTTCGGCAACTAATTGTCCCGGATAGGCATTTTCTACGCGTGTACCTGTTGTCATATTCTCTGTGACCATTGTCGCCATACCGAAAAATTGATAGCCAACGATGTGCGATTTGTTCCACAAAGGTTGCTTGCTATTACCAAGTTTAACATTGGGATTATTATGATAGCCTCCGACCCACTTTGTGCCGTCAAATCGATCACCAATAAACCAGCCTGATGGACGAACGTCGTATGGCATGCGACTTGGCCTCTTGGTGACTTTAGATATGGCACTTTGACTTGCTACAAAATTGGCCTGTTGTGAGCGACCAAGACTATCTAGTGGCGACAAACTCAAGCCGTCAATTGGTCGTAATTTTGAGGCGTGACTGGGGAAAGTGTCCGCCATTTCAGTTTCACTAAATGTCGCTTTATTATTGTTGACGTGAACAATGTCGCCGTCTAAAGTGCCATCCCATTTAAGATTTAAAAGTGCTTGGTCATTTGGCGCATTAACGGTTGTACGTGATGTTTTCTCAGTTGGCGTGTGTGATTGCTGTTGGTTTTGCCAAAGATAAAATCCAGCAACGAGTACAATGATTAACAGCGACAAAATTTTATTTTGAGGTTGTCTTTTACGAGTATAAGTGCGTTTTCTAGCCATGATATTCTCTCTTTCAACTCATATATCATAACATGTTGTGGATTAATACGAAATGCAATGAGCTCTTTGTATTAAAAACTCATCGCATTTAAGAATTGTTGAATTCTGTTATCTGTGGCACTAAAAAATCCCTCAGCACTACCATCATAACCAATTTGCCCATTTTCAATGAAAATAATATGATCGGCTACTTGACGCGCAAAACCTAAGTTATGGGTCACGACAATCATGGAGGTCCGTTGTGTGGCTAACTCTTTTAGGACATGTAGTACTTGTGCTTCTAATTCTGGATCTAGCGCACTAGTTGGCTCATCGAGCAATAAGTATTCTGGTTGCATGGCTAATGCCCGCATAATGGCAACACGTTGTTGCTGACCTCCGGAAAGTTCTGAAGGGTATCGTGCAGCGAGTTCTGTCATACCAAATCGTTCCAGCAATGCTTCTGCTTTTTTTGTAGCAACAGCGACAGATTCTTTTTTGACTTGGACTGGACCTTCTATGATATTTTTTAAGACCGTCAAGTGTGCAAACAAAGCTTTTTCTTGAAAAACCATGCCAAATGTTTGTCGTACATTGAAAATTTCTTTTTTGGCAATAGGTGCTTCAAAATTGATGGTTAAATCATTCAAAGCTAGTGTGCCACTTGTTGGTCTTTCAAGCAAATTTAGAGTACGCAACAGTGTTGATTTACCAGAACCGGAGGGGCCCAGAATAACCGTTGTTTCATGTGCATTGAAAGTTGCTGAAACATCATCTAATGCACGCTTTTCTGGATATTGTTTAATAATGTGTTTGACTTCAATCATATTGTAAACCTCGAGGTATAACGTTCAAGATAGTGTTGTCCCACAGTTAAGATAGTGGTTAATAACGCATAGACCATTGCCACTAACACATACATGGATAAAATTTTGTAGTTTTCGGCGGCGATTTGCTGACTGAGATAAAACATTTCGACAATGGTAATGACACTAGCGAGTGAAGTATCTTTCAATAAGCTAATTAGTGAGTTACTTAGGGGAGGAATTGAAATGCGCGCGGCCTGCGGTAAAACGACTCGCCAATAAACTTGACGATTTGTCATGCCAAGTGACTCGGCTGCTTCTTTTTGTACTTTAGGCACTGATAAAATGGCTGCACGGACACTTTCTGACGCATAGGCGCCAGTATTTAGTGAAAAAACAGTGATTGCAGAGACCCACGCGTTAGCAAAAAAGTTGATGTGTGCATTAGGTAATCCGTAGAACACAATAAACAATTGCACAATCATGGGTGTTGAGCGAAACAGCCAAACATAAAAGGCTGCCAAAGTCTTTAACACGCTCATGATTAGTTTTGCGACTGTTTCAGAGGGCAGCTTTGCAATACGAATTAAAGCTGTTAAAATCGCAAAGATTAATCCTAAAATGAACGAGATCGCCGTCAAAGGAAGTGTGTAGGTTATCGCTGTCATCAATAAACTCGGTAAATATTGTATGGCAAGTTGAATAAATTGTGTCATAAAATCCTCCTAGACGATGTCACAAATCACTTTACAGTTAAATCCGTATTGAAATATTTGTTTGATAATGACTTTAACGTACCATCAGCGCGTAGATCAGCTAATGCTTGATTAATTTTTCCTTGTAAGGTTTTGTTATTCTTATTGATGAGTGCTCCGGCAGGAGCAGCAGGACTTTCTTTGCTTAAATCAATGGCAGCTGTTTTAGCTGACGGATTTGCTTTTTTCCATACTTGGTAAGCACCCATATCATTTAAAGTGCCATCAGCGCGACCAGTAGTAACCATATTCATAGCCTCTGTTATACCGGGAACGGCCACTATTTCTGCGCCAGATTTCTTTGCAAGTGCTCCAAAATTAGAAGTTGTGGATTGCGCCATTTTTTTGCCTTTGATATCAGCTAATGTTCTTAAGTCTGTGGCAGTTGATGGTTTAATTAAAACGGTTTTAGCATAAATGTATGGTGAACTAAAACGATAGTTTTTTTGACGTTCTGGTGTGATTCCAACATTGTTAAAAACGACATCATATCGTTTTGCACCGAGGCCAGCAATTAAGGAGTCCCATTTTGTTTGAACATATTTAGGCTTTAAGCCTAATTTTTTGGCTATTTTGGTCGATAACTCAACTTCAAATCCAGTTAATTTGCCGTTTTGACGGTATGAAAAAGGTGCATAAGTGCCTTCCAAACCGATGGTTAATGTGCCAGATGTTAATGTTTCTGATTTTTGAGATGTATGTCGGGTTGCAATACTGAATACGGCTACGATGACAATGATTAGTGCAATTGCTGTGACAATGATTTTTTTCTTCATGATTTTCTCCATAGAAAAAGGCGCTTATCAAATGAAGTTGATAAGCGCCTGTTGCGTTAGTAAGTGATAGTTTGATGTGGATGAAAATACGTCAAAATACCGGTGCTAACAAGCGCCGGTGGACACAATTTTTAGTTGTAATCATCATTTTTAACATTATTTCTCCAAATTCAATATAAGCTTAACATGTCAGTAATTATTCTGCAAGTTTATTTTTCAAGAGACCATTCAGCCTTAAATTCGCTCAAAAAGTCTAGCATGAATTGTTGTCTTGGTATTGCAATGGCACGAGCTGTGTCAGTATTTAGCTTGTCTTTAATGAGCAACAATTTTTCATAAAAGTGATTAATTGTGGTACTGTCATTGCTGCGATAGGTCGTTTTGTCTTTTGCGATTTTGGGTGGAATACTTGGATCATATAAGACACGATTTTTAACACCACCGTATGTGATTGCTCGTACAACAGCAATAGCACCAATTGCGTCAAGACGGTCTGCATCCTGAACAATTTGACCATTGAGCGTTAAATGAGTTGCATGTTCTAACGAATGTGACCAAGACATATTATCAATAATATCTGTAATAGCTTCGATTTTTTCAGGATCAACGCCAATTGACAATAAAAAGGAAATCATAGCATTTTTAGCAGCAATCACATCTGCTTTGCTGTCATATAATTTATCGTCATACACATCATGGAGCAAAACGGCTGCATGAACGATAAAGGCATCAGCATCAGGTTCATTAGGCAGAATCTTATCTGCCAGCGCCAACACACGCATAATGTGGTCAGACCCGTGTCCGGTGTTGTCCTTTGTTAGGACAGTTGTCATGTATTTGGTAATTAATTCAAGTTGTGACATTAAGTTATCTCCTAATCAATTACAGTTTACCGGTTTTGTTTTTAAAATGAAAGTGTCCTTGCTTCGATAAAAAAATGAAATTTCCTATGAAAAATACCTAATTTTGGTTATAATAATCTTATATACTAAGCCTCATATGGCAAAAAACGTACCCATTTCATGAATGAGTTAGGTTACGTTAAAGAAAGAGGAAGACTCATATGTCAGAACCAAACAATGTTTTATTTAACACTGCCAATCACACAGATTCAGCTGTCATTTACGACAAATTTTCAAAGGCAGAGCAACAATTTTCTGTGAAGAAAGACAAAACTTTCTACATCACGACACCTATCTATTATCCATCAGGTAAGTTGCAACTTGGTAATACTTATACGACAGTATTGGCTGATGCTGCAGCGCGATATCACCGCCTTTTGGGTGACGATGTGTACTTTTTAACAGGTACTGATGAACATGGTTTGAAAATCCAACAAAAAGCAAAAGCTGCTGGCACGTCAGAAATTGCCTATCTTGATGGCATGGCTAAGCAAATCAAAGACTTGTGGCAGTTAATGGATATTTCCTACGATGACTTTATTCGGACGACAGAAGATCGCCATGAACAAGCAGTTGAAAAGATTTTTACGCAATTACTTGAAAATGGTGATATTTATAAGGGTGAATATGAGGGTTGGTATTCTGTTTCAGATGAAGAATATTTCACCGAATCACAACTTGCTGAAGTCTATCACGACGAGCAGGGTAAAGTAATTGGTGGTAAGGCACCATCAGGACATGAAGTTGAACTCGTCAAAGAAGAAGCTTACTTTTTCAAAATGAGTCAATATGCAGACTGGTTGTTAGATTACTACAAAACGCACCCTAATTTTATTCAACCTGAAGCGCGAATGAATGAAATGATTAATAACTTTATTGCGCCCGGACTAGAAGATCTAGCGGTCACGCGGACATCATTTGACTGGGGCGTGCCTGTCCCAGGGGATGAAAAGCATGTGATTTATGTATGGATTGATGCTTTAGCAAATTATATTACTGCGCTTGGCTATGATTCAAATGACACAGCTTTGTTTGATAAATTCTGGCCAGCCAATGTGCAATTAGTTGGTAAAGAAATTGTCCGCTTCCACACGATTTACTGGCCAATTATGCTGCACGCACTTGGATTAGAATTGCCCAAAACGGTTATTGGTCATGGCTGGTTAGTCATGAAAGACGGTAAAATGTCGAAGTCAAAGGGTAACGTTATTTACCCAGAGGTGTTGGAACAACGCTATGGTTTGGACGCAGTTCGTTACTACTTATTGCGTGCCATGCCATTTGGAAATGATGGCGTGTTTACCCCCGAAGACTTTGTCGCCCGTGTCAACTATGATTTGGCAAACGATTTAGGAAACTTACTTAACCGAACTGTTGCCATGATTAATAAATATGAGGGTGGTGTGATACCTGAACTTCATACTGGTAAAACCGCATTTGACGAAGATCTGGTTCGCACTATTGAGGACGCGATTGTTAGCTACAACAAAAACTTCCGTGAACTTCGTACAGCAGACGCACTTGAAAGTGTTTGGACAATTATTCGTCGGGCCAATAAATATATTGACGAGACACAACCTTGGGTTTTGGCTAAAGATGACAATGCTAAGCCAATTTTATCAAGCGTTATGGCACATCTTGCTGGTGCACTACGTGTTGTTGCCGTACTGTTGCAACCGGTTTTGACACAAGCCCCCCGCAAAATATTTGAACAATTGGGCTTGGCGTATGCTGAAAAAGGTGTCGCAATTGGTGGCTTGACATTCGGGAAATTACCAACTGGTGGCCACGTTGTTGCCAAAGGTGAACCAATATTCCCACGTCAAAATGTTGATGAAGAAGTGGCATTTATTTCTGGTTTAGTTTCCAAGGACACTAAAGGAAAAGGTCGTGCTGTAAAAGAAGCAGCTATTGTTGCCGCTAATAAAGACACGACACCAGAAAAAGAATTAATCACATATGATGATTTTGCTAAAGTAGAAATTTTGGCAGCTAAAATCACTGCAGGAGAAATTGTTGCTAAGTCTGAAAAATTGTTGAAATTCACACTTGATGATGGTTCTGGTAAGCCACGACAAATTTTGTCTGGTATTCGTAAGTGGTATGCTGATCCCGCTGTTTTGGTTGGCAAAACAGTTGCAATCGTTGCCAACATGAAGCCAAGGAAAATGGCTGGTGAATTATCTGAGGGCATGATTTTGTCAGCAGAAAAAAATGACATTGTTACCGTTACAATTTTGCCTGATTCAATTGAACCAGGATCTGGTATTGAATAAAAAACACGACTCATACTGAGTCGTGTTTTTTATACTTTTAAATCAATTTGTGGCATGCGTTTGAAAACCGGAATTAAGATTAATGCAACAATTAATCCCATAACTGCCTGCGCGATATTACCAACAATCGAAGCAAGCCAAGCAGGCCAGTTGTACAAAATTGCGCCTGCAAAAACGTAGCCAATAACCATGACAAGACTACCAATTAGTAGAGCAATTGCCTGCGGAAAAATTGATTTGCGATAGCCAATATAGCCAACCAAACATCCTTCGGCACCATGAATGACTAATGAAAAAATCATCCACTGTGGATAGCCAGCAAGTAAATCAAGTAGTAAGCCACTCATACCGCCAACAATCAATCCGCTTCGAGCACCACCAAGAAGCGCGGCGATGAAAATACCGGCTTCCACAAGATTGACAAAGCCGTTGGTAGCTGGGACGGGAATTTTTATTACATAAGATAGTGCAATGTTAAAAGCGATAATTACCGCTAATATGGCGATATGTTGCGATTTGGAGTTGTGCATATTGTAGTCCTTTGATTGTTTATTTGATCAACGTTTGCAATGTTTTTGATGATATATAATGTATCACTATCACCTTTGAAAAAGCTCATGAGATGGCAGTATGCAAAAATGAAAACGTTTATCATATTCTATCAGTTATTTGTACATAGTGCAATTCGGTTTAGCTTACAAAACGTCATAAGTTTTAATGCTGTTGTTAAAAAATTAGAATAATATGTGCCGTGAAATCAGTATTGTCGTAGTTTGTAATGGTCATTGTAATGACTTTATTGTTCTGTCAAAAAGTATTCTGTTAATGAGAAAAATCTCAGTTTCATTTTTTATATGTGATAATAGTTAAAAAGGGTTGTTTTTTGTTGTTAATCAAGTCCTTTTTTATACGGTCTCGCATTCGCTCATTGTTGAACTTTGTGCTATAATATTGGTGTTGACATAAGTCAAAAATTTTTGGAGGATCTAAAACACATGACTGTTAAGATTGGTATTAACGGATTTGGACGTATTGGCCGCTTGGCTTTCCGTCGCATCCTTGAGTTGTCAGACAAAGCATCAGATATCGAAGTTGTTGCTATCAACGATTTGACAAGTCCTGATATGTTGGCATACTTGTTGAAGTATGACTCAATTCACGGTACTTTGCATGCTGATGTTTCATCTGATGAAAGTGGTATTATCGTTAATGGTAAGCACTATGCTGTTTACTCAGAACGTAACGCTGCTGACTTGAAGTGGGTTGCTAATGATGGTGTTGATTACGTATTGGAAGCTACTGGTTTCTATACTTCAGCTGAAAAGTCACAAGCTCACTTGGATGCAGGTGCTAAGAAGGTATTGGTTTCAGCTCCGGCTGGCGCAGTTCCTACAGTTGTCTACGGTGTTAACCAAGACATCTTGACAGCAGATGACAAGATTGTTTCTGCTGGTTCATGCACAACGCAATCATTGGCTCCAATCGCTAACGTATTGGAAAAGGAATTTGGTGTTAAGACTGGTTTGATGTTGACAGTTCATGCTTACACAGCTTCACAAAGCTTGCAAGATGGACCAAAGTCAGCTAAGTTTGAAAAGCGTCAAGCTAACCGTGATGCAGCTTCAAACTCATTGCCACATTCATCTGGTGCCGCAAAGGCTATCGGTTTGGTTGTACCTTCATTGGATGGTAAGTTGACTGGTTCAGCTATCCGTGTTCCTGTTCCTGATGGTTCAATTACTGAATTGACTGCAGTCTTGAAGAAGGACGTTACAGTTGAAGAAGTTAATGCAGCTATGAAGAAGTACGAATCTGATTCATTTGGTTACAATGGTGACGGATTGGTATCTACTGATATCATCAACGATACACATGGTACTGTCTTCGATCCAACACAAACTGAAGTTGTTGCTGGTGAAGGACAACAATTGGTTAAAGTTGCTGCATGGTATGACAACGAATACGGTTTCACATCAAACATGATCCGTACATTGTTACACTTCGCAACATTGTAAAATTAAAGGCATCACATACCTTAGGGTAAGATTTCATTATGGGAAAACCGCATTAGCGGTTTTTTTGTTGCAATTAATCGCAAAGTGCGGTTTTTAATATACTAATGTTGCAAAAAGTAATAAAAATCAAACAAATCTTAAACAAATGTTGCGATAACAGCATATTCGTCTTAAATGTGATATACTTTACTCAAATATCGAACAGGAGTTCTATTTGTGAAAGTTGCATTTTCTTCAGATAATCACTTTGATTTAAATCACATTGATGTTAAACGCGCAATGCATGCTCAAGCGCTTTATTTGTTAAATCAAAATGTTCAATTATATGTTATTGCTGGTGATTCATTTAATGATTTTGCAGAAACGTTATCTTTTGCACAAGAAATGCAGACGCTGGTGCAAGACAAAATGGCGATCCGATTTATTGCTGGTAACCATGATATGGGCAAAAATGTTAGTTATGACGAGTTAGAAAGTGACATTGATCCACTATATTTCCATAATAAATACATCGACTTAACTGATGACGTAAGATTAATCGGTAATAATGGTTGGTACGATTATAGTTTTGTCGGTCAGGACTATACACAAGCACAAATTGAACAATTTAAAAAAGCTTTCTGGTTTGATCGTCGAATTGATCAGCCAATGAGTGATAAAGAACGCTTTGATATTAACCTGAAACAGATTAACGAGCAACTGTTAGCCGCTGGCAATCGTCAAATCGTTTTAGTGAGTCACTTTGTGCCAAGAGACGATTATATCAAACGTTTTCCGAATGGAAATGCAAGGTTAGATATGGCCAATGCTTTTTTGGGTAGTAATCAACTGGGACAAGCGTTAGATCAATCGTATACAATCGCCACGGTTACTGGCCATTTACATCTACATCCTGCGCCACTGAAAGTAGGTAATAATATTTATTATAATGCTGCTGTCGGTTATAATACTGCTCGGGTTCAGGAATGGCGGAGTGACGATTTTATGACGGAATGGCAGAATCGACTAATTGTTTTAACTTTTTAAACACCCGCGTGTCGGGTGTTTTTTATTACCAACAAAATTTTTGAGTCACAAAATTAGTTTGACAATCGAAATACTCTGTGATAACATTTGACTATCATATATTTTGATTATCGAAGTATTTCTTAGAGAGGAACCATTATGGCAGTTCTTACAACGACTGAAATTATGAATTTGATCCCGAATCGTTATCCTATTTTATATATGGATTACGTTGAGGAGATGGTACCGGATGAATCAATTGTGGCAGTCAAAAATGTCACGATTAACGAGCAGTTTTTCCAAGGACATTTTCCGGGAAATCCCGTGATGCCTGGTGTTTTAATCATTGAATCACTAGCGCAAGCAGCATCAATTTTGATTTTATCCTCACCACAATTCAAGGGCAAGACAGCCTATATGACAGGTATTGATAACGCTAAGTTTAAGAAAATGGTTAAACCTGGCGACGTCTTGAAATTGCATGTCACATTTGGTAAGTTACGCGCAAACATGGGAAGCGTATTGGTCGAGGCCAAAGTTGATGGTAAAACTGCGACATCAGCAGAGTTGATGTTTGTGGTGGCACCAGATGAAAAAAATGACTGAAGCAATTACAACTGATTTTGAAAAAATAAATAGTGACCTTGTTGATGTTTTTAACAATGTAATGTGGATTGAAGAAGCTTCCTTGAAACGTAGTTATTTTTCAGATATTACCTTGAAAGATATGCACACCATTGATGCTATCTCAATGTATGATGAAAAAAGCGCTTCGCAAGTGGCTCGAATGATTCATCTCACACCGAGTGCGATGACCACAGCCATTGATAAATTAGTACAAAAAGGTTATGTTGAGCGCCGCCGTTCACGAACTGATCGGCGTGTTGTTAAACTTGGTTTAACGCATAAAGGACGAGTGGTTTACCGTGCACATCAAGGCTTCCACCGTGATATGGCTCATAATTTTATGGCGGGTATGACAACAGAAGAAGCTTCTGCTGTACAGCGCGCCATTCATAATTTAAAAAGTTATTTGAGGGCAATATTGAGTAAGTGAGGGCAACATGGAACAAATTAAAATGGTTGCAGTTGCGAGCCATTCACCCGAAAATGTGGTGTCAAATGATGAATTAAGCAAGTTGATGGATACTAATGATGAGTGGATTTATACGCGCACTGGTATTCATCAGCGACACGTTGTTACAACCGAAAATACGAGTGATTTGGCAACTAGTGTTGCTAAGAAACTGTTAGAAAAAACAGGCATTGCACCAGAAACGCTTGATTTTATTATTGTCAGCACTATGTCGCCTGATAGTTTGTCACCTAGTACGGCAGCAATTGTTCAATCAAATATCGGTGCAAATAACGCATTTGCATTTGATTTAAGTGCAGCTTGCTCGGGATTTGTTTATGGTATGAGCGTTGCTTCTAGTTTGTTAATGACACGCTATCGCCGTGGCTTAGTCATTGGCGCTGAAGTCCTTTCGAAGCTAGTTGACTGGCATGATCGAACCACAGCTGTCTTGTTTGGTGACGGCGCAGCTGGCGTTATCGTTGAACGCACACAGGAAAATGTTGGTTTGTTAGCTGAAGAACTTAGAACTTTTGGTGAAAAAGGTGATAATCTAGTTGCCGGTAAATTTGCAAATGATAATCCATTTTCAAAAGAAATTAGCGCACTCGATCCGTATTTTCATCAGAATGGCCGTGAAGTGTATAATTTTGCGACCCGAGAGGTGCCCGAGGCACTGCAAGCAGCTTTAGAACAGGCTAAAATATCGCCAGACGATGTTGACTATTATTTACTACATCAGGCCAATTCTCGTATTGTAACTTCAATTGCTAAACGATTCAAACAACCGATGTCAAAGTTTCCAATTAACATGGCAATTAATGGCAATACGAGTGCAGCAAGCATTGGTATTTTACTAAATGATTTAGTTGAGTCAGGTCAAGTACATGCTGGACAGACCATAGCATTAGCTGGATTTGGTGGTGGTCTCACCGTTGGCGCACAAGTTTGGCAATTATAATCAATTCGGTGTAGTCGGCTGCACCGCAAAAATCTAACGACTATACACACATTTTACAGGAGAATAATTAACATGACAGACGCAGAAATTTTTGACAAGACAAAAGAAATTTTGGTTGACCAATTTGATTTGGAAGATGATGAAGTATCATTAACAACTGACTTAACAAATGATATTGATGCTGATTCATTAGATTTGTTTGAAGTTTTGAACCGTGTTGAAGATGACTTTGATATCAAACTTGCCGTGGCAGAAGACATCAAGACAGTTCAAGACTTGGTTGACAAGATCAAGGAACAGTTGGCTGCCTAATTGATGCGGGAAACCGCGTACATACTATAAGTTTAAGGATGAGAGCATGACAGTAAAAATAACAAACCCAATCTTTGAAAAATTAGGCATGAAATACCCTATTGTCGAAGGGGGAATGACGTGGGCCGGAACAGGGGTTTTAGCGGCAGCCGTTTCAGAAGCCGGTGGTCTTGGTATTATTGGCACTGGCTATTGGCATGGAGAAGATGTACGCCGCGAAATTAAGCGTGCAAAAGCGTTAACTGACAAGCCATTTGGTGTCAATGTGATGCTACTGAGCCGCCATATCCGTGAAGTTTTTGATGTTATTATAGAAGAAAAAGTTGCAGTGGTTGCCACTGGCGCTGGGGATCCATCACCATTTTTGGATGAGTTACATGCAGCAGGAATTATTGTTATGCCAGTTGTACCATCAGTTTCTTTGGCTAAAATGATGGAAAAAAAGGGTGTTGATGCCGTTGTTGCTGAAGGTATGGAATCAGGTGGACATATTGGTATGTTAACCACAATGGCTTTAGTACCTCAAGTTGTTGATGCGGTTGATATTCCAGTGATTGCAGCTGGTGGTATTGGTGATGGTCGCGGTGTGGCTGCTGCATTTATGTTGGGAGCTGCCGGCGCCCAAATGGGAACTCGCTTTTTAACAGCAGCTGAGTCAGAAGTCCATCCTAATTTTAAAGCTAAGATTCTAAAAGCTAAAGATATTGATACAATCGTAACAGGTAATTTACTTGGCAATCGTGCGCGTGTTTTGAAAAACAAAATGGCGAAATCGTTTGTTAAAAACGAGGTGAATGAACTTCAAAAAGAAAAGCCAGATGCCGAAGCAATTGAAAAGTTGGAATCTGGTACGTTGAAGCGTGCTGTACAAGAAGGCGATAAAGACGGTGGTGCTTTCATGGCCGGTCAAATTTCTGGTTTAATTCATGATGAAAAGCCAGTGGCTGAAATTCTAGAAGATATTTGGGCACAAGCAACCGACTTAATGGGTGTTGAGAATACAACAAAATAGGACGATAACCCAATTTGATTGGGTTGTTTCTTATAAATATGGTATATGGGGTTTAACATGAAAATTGGTTTATTATTCAGTGGTCAAGGTGCCCAACAAGTGGGTATGGGTTCTGATTTGTATGAAGCTTTGCCGGTATATCGTGAGACAATCGATCAGGCCAGTGAAATATTGGGGTATGATTTAGCAACAGTTGTTCAAGACGAAGCAAAAATATTCCAAACACAGTATGCGCAACCAGCTATATTGGCAATGAGTGTGGCCATAGTTAAGGCATTAGGTGAGCGATTACCACAACCTGTAGCTAGCTTAGGATTGAGCTTGGGTGAGTATTCAGCACTGACTGTGGCAGGTGCATTTAGCTTTGCACAATCTGTTGCCATTATCAAAGATCGTGGTGCTTATATGCAAGCTGTTGGCGACAAAAATCCTGGTAAAATGGTTGCAGTTATGGGAGATGATCAGCAATTAGTTGTTGATGTATTGACGGCAATGCAATCAGATGGCAAACGTGTTTATCCAGCTAACTTTAATACATTCTCTCAATTAGTAATCGGTGGTATTGCCAATGATGTTGATGAAGCGGTTGTTAAACTGACGGATGCGGGAATTAAGCGAACCGTTGAACTACCTGTAACAGGCGCCTTTCACACACCACTTTTGAAGGATGCCGCGGCACAGTTGGCAACGCGATTAGCAGATGAAACGTTCAATTCGTTGCAGTATCCGGTTTATTCTAATACAACAGCTAAACCATTTGAAGTTAATCAGTTACATGAAACTTTGACAAAACAGATCACATCACCTACCTACTTTGCTCAAGATATTGAGCAAATGGTAGCTGATGGTGTCGATACATTTATCGAGATTGGTCCTTCAGAAACATTGGTTAAATTTGCCAAAAAAATCGCACCTAAAACGATCAAACGTTATGCGATCACAGATTTGACAAGTTTTAACGAAGTCAATGAATTATTGATGAAAGCAGAGGTGTAACATGCCAGATTTTACAGGAAAAACAGTATTGGTTACGGGATCTTCACGTGGAATTGGTCTAGCCATTGCTAAAGCTTTTGATGCTGCAGGCGCGAATTTAATTTTACATGCACGTTCAGAAATTAAAGCAGAAACATTGGCAGAATTTCAACATGATGTTCGAGTTTTACAATTTGATATAGCCGATGCAGCAGCGGCTGAAGCAAGCTTAAAAGCCCTTTATAAACAGGAAAATTTTCAAGGAATTGATGTTCTAGTCAACAATGCTGGTATTACGAAAGATCAGTTGGCGATGGGCCTAACACCTGAAGATTTTGCACAAGTTGTGAACGTTAATCTTAATGGTACCTTTAATGTCACGCAATCAGTATTTAAAAAGATGATTCGCCAGAAACATGGTGTGATTATCAATTTGAGTTCAGTGGTCGGCTTAATGGGTAACATAGGGCAAACTAATTATGCAGCCTCAAAAGCTGGTATTATTGGTTTGACAAAATCTTTGGCTAAAGAAGGTGCAAGACGCCATATTCGCGTTAATGCCATTGCACCTGGTATGATTGTGTCGGATATGACGGCTGCCTTGCCTGAGGCTACACAAGCTGAAATTCTTAAAAACATTCCCTTGGCACGTTTTGGACAAGTTGACGAAATCGCACAAACGGCATTGTTTTTAGCCGAAAACGATTATATCACTGGGCAAACTATTACAGTTGATGGCGGTTTATACATATAAACTGCATTATCGTAAAATACAGAAAGGAAAGGCGTGTACGGTGAGTTGACCGTGAGCGCTCAAAATATTATGACACGAGTAGTAGTGACAGGACTTGGCGCAGTAACGCCATTAGGTAACGATACACAATCTTTTTTGGATGGTATCTTCAATGAAAAAATTGGTATTAAGCCAATCACAAAATTTGATGCTTCAGAAACTGGTATCACCGTAGCAGGACAGGTTGATGGTTTTGATCCAGCATTACGTGTTGGTAAGCGAGATGCTCGTAAGATGGACCTATTTGCGCAGTATGCCATTGATGCTGCTGATCAGGCTTTGGAAAACGCTGGTTTGAAAGCTGATGCCGATGCTGATGTACCAACTACCGTTGCAGATCCAACACGTTTTGGTGTGATTTTGGGGAATGGTATTGGTGGTTTGACAACGATTCAAGAGCAAGTTATCAAAATGCATGATAAAGGGCCGCAACGTGTCAGTCCATTATTTGTACCAGAATCAATTCCTAACATGGTTTCTGGAAATGTATCACTACGTTTTGGCGCTAAGGGTATTAACTCAACAATCGTGACCGCCTGTGCTTCCGCAACTAATGCAATTGGTGAAGCATTCTGGCGTATTCAATCAGGTAAAGCTGATGTGATGTTGACTGGTGGTTCTGAAGCAACTGTTAACGAAATTGGTATTGCCGGTTTCGCAGCTTTGACAGCTTTGTCAAAAGAAGAAGACCCGACACAAGCTTCTAAACCTTTTGATAAGAACCGTCATGGCTTCGTTCTAGGTGAAGGTTCTGGTATTTTGGTAATTGAAAGCTTAGAGCATGCACAAGCACGTGGGGCTCATATTTTGGCTGAGCTGGTTGGTTATGGCGCCTCTTCTGACGCTTACCACATGACGTCTCCTTCGCCTGATGGTGAAGGTGCTGCACGAGCAATGCGTGATGCATTGAATGATGCTAATTTAGATGCTAATCAAATTTCGTACATCAATGCGCATGGTACGGCTACGGGCGCCAATGATTCTGGTGAAGCGCATGCGATTGCAACAGTATTTGGTGAAAATACGGTGCCTGTATCATCAACTAAGGGGATGACCGGTCATTTGTTAGGTGCTGCTGGTGCAATTGAAGCATTGATTTCTGTTGGTGCCTTAACACGTGGTGAATTACCTGTTAACGTTGGTGTTGATGAACAAGATGATGACACAAAAGTGGTTAATTTAGTTGATGATGACACAAAGCATCAAGCACCTGAATATGTACTGAGCGCTAACTATGGTTTTGGCGGACACAATGCTGTCATTGTCTTTAAAAAATGGCACGAAGAGGCTTAAAAATGAGTTTAGATATTGAAGAAATCCGACAACTAATTGCTGATTTAGAAAACAGTTCATTACGTGAATTTGAAGTGACTGATGGCGATTTTAATTTGCATTTGTCAAAAAATGAAGCTGCATCAATCATCAATCCAGTTGCAGCAACACAAAGCACACCTCAAGCACCAGCAGCTCCTGTTGATGTGCCACATGCATTGGCACAGCCGGAAACAGCAGGTGTTGAAATTGTTGCGCCAATGGTTGGTACGGTTTATTTGCAGCCTAAGCCAGAAGCACCAATGTTTAAACAAGTTGGTGACAAGGTCACGGTTGGTGAAACAGTAGCTGTTATCGAAGCAATGAAACTGATGACAGAAATTCATAGTGAAGTTTCAGGAACAATTAGCGAAATTCTGGTAGAAAATGAAGAAGTGGTTGATTACAATAAGCCACTTTATGTTGTAAAGCCAGACTAAGCGGCTTTGAATAAATTACCAATGTTTTTGACCATTAAACGATAAGGAGCCAGTCATGACAGTTCTAAATACACAACAAATTCAAGAAATTTTACCCCATCGTTATCCAATGTTAATGTTGGATACAGTTGAGGAATTAGTCCCTGGTGAAAAAGCAGTGGCTATTAAAAATATTAGTGTGAATGAAGAAATTTTTCAAGGACATTTTCCCGGTAACCCAACATTTCCCGGCGCATTGACGGTTGAAGCATTGGCACAAACTGGTGCAGTTGCACTATTATCAATGCCTGAATTTAAGGGAAAAACAGCCTATTTTGGTGGAATTAAAAAGGCTCGTTACCGTCAAATGGTGCGTCCTGGGGACCAATTACGTTTAGAGGTAACACTTGATCGCTTGCGTGGCCCAATTGGTACAGGCAAGGGTATTGCTTGGATTGGGGACAAAAAAGCGACTACTGCTGAGCTAACATTTATTATTGGAGAGTAACATGTTTAAAAAAGTGCTTGTTGCTAATCGTGGTGAAATTGCGGTTCGCATTATTCGAACGCTAAAAGAAATGGGCATTGCTTCAGTCGCTATTTACTCAACAGCCGATAAAGACAGTCTACATGTTCAAATTGCTGACGAAGCGATTGCTGTTGGGGGACCCAAGCCTAAGGATTCGTACTTAAATATGAAAAATATTTTAAGTGCTGCCTTGCTATCGGGAGCCGAGGCAATTCATCCGGGCTACGGTTTTTTAGCTGAAAATACATTGTTTGCTGAAATGGTTGGCGAAGTTGGTATTAAATGGATTGGTCCTAGGCCAGAAACAATTGAGTTAATGGGTAATAAAGCCAACGCACGTGAAGAAATACGACGTGCTGGCGTACCAGTGATTCCTGGTTCAGAGGGATTTATCCGTGATTTTCATGAAGCGAAAACAGTTGCTGATAAAATTGGTTATCCTTTGTTGCTGAAAGCTGCTGCTGGTGGTGGCGGTAAAGGCATGCGTTTTGTTTATGGTGAAGATGAGTTATCAGATAAATTTGATGATGCTCAGAACGAAGCACGTGCTTCGTTTGGCGATGATCACATGTATATTGAAAAAGTTATGTCACGTGTCCGTCACATTGAAATGCAGGTGTTCCGTGATGAAAATGGTCATGTTGTTTATTTACCAGAACGAAATTGTTCATTACAACGAAATAATCAAAAGGTGATTGAAGAATCGCCAGCTACTGGTGTGACACCTGAAATGCGTGCACATCTTGGCGAAATTGTTACTAAAGCCGCAAAGGCTTTGGCGTATGAAAATACTGGCACCATTGAATTTTTGCAAGATCGTGAGGGTCATTTCTATTTTATGGAAATGAATACACGTATTCAAGTAGAGCATCCGGTGTCTGAGATGGTCACTGGATTAGATTTAATTAAGTTACAAATTCAAGTTGCGGCAGGTTTAGACTTGCCGGTCGTTCAAGATGACGTCAGCGTTAAAGGCCACTCTATTGAAGTACGTTTGACGGCTGAGCAGCCAGAAAAACACTTTGCACCTAGTGCTGGAACTATTGATTTTGTCTTTTTGCCAACTGGTGGACCGGGTGTTCGTATTGATTCAGCCTTATTTAATGGCGATAAAATTCAACCATTTTACGATTCGATGATTGGTAAATTAATTGTTAAAGCTGATGATCGTCCAACAGCCATGAAGAAAATTCAACGCGTAGTTGATGAAACTGTTGTTCGTGGTGTAGCTACTAGCCGTAATTTTCAAAAAGCTTTGTTAGCTGATCCACAGGTTCAACGTGGCGAATTTGACACACGTTATTTGGAAAGTGAATTTCTACCAAGATGGACGCAAACATTGCCAGATAATCAATAAAATGACTACCGTATGCGTCTAACGTGTGCGGTATTGTTATAATGGAGAGAAAAATGGATTTATATGAAAATAAAAGTTCGAAGGAAAAAATCAAACGTGATGCGTCTGTGAATGATCGTATTCCAGATGGCCTTTTCCTTGCTTGCCCTTATTGCGGTGCTCAGATGTATAATAAACAGCTTGGAGAATTTCGAGTATGTGCTAATTGTGGCTATGGCTTTCGTTTGCAAGCGCGCGAACGTGTCAGTTTGTTAACTGATAGTTTTGAAGAAATGGACGCCGATATTCAAATGACTAATCCAGAATTTCCGGGTTACGCCGAGAAGTTAGCACGAGCACAATCACAAACAGAGCTAGGTGAATCTGTCCTGACGGGTCTGGCAACAATTGAAAAACAAAAAGTAGCATTAGGTGTCATGGATTCATACTTCATGATGGGTTCGCTGGGTTCAATGACTGGTGAAAAGATTACGCGTCTCTTTGAATATGCAACATCTCATCGTTTACCAGTCGTACTATTCACGGCTTCAGGTGGGGCGAGAATGCAAGAGGGAATTCAATCGTTGATGCAGATGGCTAAGGTATCTGCTGCTGTTGCGCAACACCAAGAGGCTGGTTTATTATATCTTGTTGTTTTGACAGATCCAACAACGGGTGGCGTGACAGCTAGTTTTGCCATGCAAGGTGATATTACTTTAGCTGAGCCCCATGCATTGGTAGGTTTTGCTGGGGCCCGCGTGATTGAATCTACAATTCATGAAAAATTACCTAAAGATTTCCAGCGTGTTGAAACATTATTAGAAAATGGTTTTGTGGATCAAATTGTGCCACGTGAGTCCTTGGCGCCAATGATTGCTAAAATTGTTAAGTTGCATACAAGTCTAGAGGAATAATATGTCAGCAGATATTTTGAATAGTTTGAAAATTTTCAAGCGTGAATTGACGCCAGCTCAAGTCGTAAAAAAATCTCGAGAAGATCGTTTCATGGCGCGTGAAATTATTGATGGTATATTCACTGATTTTGTCGAATTGCATGGTGATCGATTGAGCGGGGATGATATGTCAGTTATTGGGGGGATTGCGGCTTTAAACGGTCAGCCAGTGACGATTATTGTCATTGACAAGGGAACTGATATTCATGATAAGTTGAGTAAACGCAACGGTTCTCCAGAACCTTGGGGCTATCGTAAGGCGCAACGTTTAATGCAGCAAGCGCAACGGTTCCATCGACCAATTATCACATTTATTAATACACCGGGTGCCTTTCCAGGTAAAGAGGCTGAGGCACAGGGACAAGGGGAAGCGATTGCCAAGTCTATACTTGAATCAATGAAGCTGACGGTACCAATGATAGCCATTGTTTATGGTGAAGGTGGTTCGGGAGGTGCACTGGCGCTTGCCACTGCTAACCAAGTTTGGATGTTTCAGAATGCTACGTATTCTATTTTGTCGCCAGAAGGATTTGCATCAATTCTTTGGAAAGATAGCAAACGTAGTGATGAAGCTGCCGCCGTTATGGGGCTAACCGCAAAAGATTTGTTTGAAAAAGACATTATTGAATATATTGTGCCGGAATCACACAATCATCCCCGTGTCTTTAATTTAATCAGAAAAAGACTGGATGATGAAATTAAAGTGCTGAACCAGTTAACGCCAAGTGAACTGGTCAATCAGCGATGTGCCCGTTTTAGAGCTTTTTAAGCATGATTGATATTTAACCTGTGTTACAATTAATATGATGACAGTTTATAATAAATTGTTTATTATGTTTTGGGTCTGTTTTTTGGAATTCGACAGGCTGTTTAGAGCATTGGCTGCGTTTCGCCGTCCGGGCGTTAAACGGGCAGACATTTTAACTGCAAAAAATGAAAACTCTTACGCAATCGCTGCTTAAAAACCAGCAATACGTAGCTTAATCTTGGTTTCTGACGTCTGAGGTTAGGCCATAAAAGGTCAGATCGCATTGTTGTTTACATCTGGAAGGGCAATGTTAAATTTATCAGATTAGTTAATTTGATTAGCCGTGTGTTATGGCGTACAAGTTAATGAAATTCAAATGATAACACTATAAGCGTAGGCGCCTGTGTATCGGACGGTTTGGACAGGGGTTCGACTCCCCTCAGATCCATTTAGCATTTCATGGCGTTGCATAAGGTTTCAAAAACCTTGATGTAGCACCTTTTCTTATGAAAAACGTTGCACTGTATTTCATAGCATTTCACACAAAAAGGTACTTTTTTAGGTACAAAATTAAATCGAGCGAGTAAGCAGTGTAACGGCATTTAAGCCGTTTTTTATTTGGAGAAATGGTACAAAAACAGTACATAAAATCATATTATCTTATTAATTGCATATTGGTAGTTATTATACGCATAAATAGTTGTTATAATTGCATATATACACAGTGAATAGATAGGAGCATATATGACGACCGCGTGGACTAATCGTGAAATATTAAAAAGCTATTTTCGAGGGATAATAGACTTACAGATTGAGTATATGAACAATTACCCAGATATGAATAACGATTATAGACATGAGAATGAAGACTTTATAAAGACAGTTAAAACAACTTTAGATGAGTTTAGTTGCAAATTATCGCCAGAGTTAAAAGATATGTATGTAGCCAAATACAGAGACAATAAGCCGTTTATAGAGTTTTATAACGTTGTAGCTCCCACAGGGTATATTATGGCTTTAAACAAAGAATTAAACGCATTAGTCAGCAAAATAGAACGGCCAAAGGAAAGATTATATGCGTGATGTACTTACAGTGGAAACAAATACCTTAGATATTCTTACTGATTACTTTACAGGAAGATATACAGCTTACTTAGATTACATTCAATCTAGTGACGAACCAGTAACTGATAAGAAACGTTTTGTATTAGAGGTCATGAATACATTAGATCCAGTAGTTAGTCAGATAGAATCAGAGCTGTTAAGTATTTACGTTGACAAATACAGAACGCATAAACCCTTTACATATTATGTCCATAATGCTTCACAACGATTGGCCATAAATTTGCTTAACAAGAAGTTAAACATGCGGGTTAAAGACATTCCAAGACCACAAATAAGCTTTGCTATCAAACAATGAAACCACAGCGCAGGAGGGAATATAATGGCAGATAGAACAGATAAAATGTTGAGAGATTATTTTTCAGGTAGATTGAAGTTAATGGCAGAGGTTGAGCCACGATACAAGCAAGACATTGCAGACATTACATTTTGTTTGTCAGTCATCAAGCCAGAACATAGCGCAGTCATCAAAAGATATTATAGTGATAAATTTATAACGTGGGAAGAGGTTGTGAGTGAAGCAGGTAAAAGTCACTCGAGTTTACGGACATGGCGCAATGACTTTAAAACGTTATTGAATGTGATGACACAACACGGGGATGAATTTATTGAGTTGAGACATGAAGCATTACAAGTGTAGTGCTTTTTTGTTTACAATAAAAAACACCCCGCCCCCTTGTTACTAGATTGTAGAGCGCACACATATCGTCATCTTGTATCACACGCCAATTTTTAAAAGTTTTTTTCTGGTTCTTTTTGGGAGTTGATGTACTGGTATATTAGGATTCTTTGTTTAGAAAAGTACCCCCTAAACCCACCCTATTTTTGAGTTAAAAACCCTTTAACGTTGCTCGATTAACCTTGTCAAGCCCCCTTATAGCTATCACAGAGAGTTATAGCGAATGTTTGTTATCGTTTGAAACGATAGCGAGATAGTTCGAGGTCATTTAAAACGACCACGGGATAAGTTCCTTATGAATTTGATTGATAACGGATACAATCTCATCCCCGTATCAGTGAGCAAGATAGAGCTTGTGTATTTGTTTCAAAACAAGCTAGATAGCGTGTAAATTTGCGTTTGACATATTGATGAGTGTATTTGTACCAGACAAACATTAAACGCTTAAAATGCTCGTATACTGAAAATCCGGACTGCTTTATTTCTAGGGCATAATCCGAGATAATCAAGTATAGGAGTTTTTTTATATTATGAAAGCTAAGCGATACTCAACAGAATTTAAGTCATCAATTGTCGCCTTGTATAACGAGGGACGTTCTGCTAATTCTCTAGCCAATGAATACCATTTGGCTGTACAAACCGTCACGGGTTGGGTGAAGAAAGCCCAAATCATTGGGACGGACGTTACTGGTAAGCCAGTGACTCGTGCCCAATTTAACGCAATGCAGAAAGAAGTCGCAAGACTTAAAGAAGAAAACGAAATTTTAAAAATTGCGGCCGTTTTGCTGGGCGAACATCGCAAGTAACACGTAAGACCCATTTTCCTATTGTCCAATCATTGCTAAAACAGCATTTTAAACTCATGATGGTGCTTCGCCTACTCAAAATACCCAAAAGCACCTACTTTGATTGGGTTCACTATACTGAGAGCCAACGACAACGAGAAGACACGATTTTAAAAGCTTTGTTGCGTGAAATTTGGCAAAATAACTATAAAGCTTATGGCGCGCCACGTCTGCGATT
>NZ_MOWQ01000020.1:0-32780 GCF_002095565.1 Leuconostoc sp. BM2
TTGTCCAATCATTGCTAAAACAGCATTTTAAACTGATGATGGTGCTTCGCCTACTCAAAATACCCAAAAGCACCTACTTTGATTGGGTTCACTATACTGAGAGCCAACGACAACGAGAAGACACGATTTTAAAAGCTTTGTTGCGTGAAATTTGGCAAAATAACTATAAAGCTTATGGCGCGCCACGTCTGCGATTGGCATTAGCTGATCTGAATTTGCATCATGGAACCAACCGAGTACGTCGTTTAATGCGAGAAGCTGGCATATACTCTGTCATGACTCGTCGATTTAACAAACCAACGACAACTGTTGATTATCGTCAACGTCCCAACTTAATCAGGCATTTACCCGAAGCCAACGCTTGGAGCATGGACATCACTTATTTAAAGTTGAGTAATGGTCAGTGGGTCTATTTAGCGTCAGTTTTAGATTTACAAACGCGTAAGATATTAGCCCATCAAATCAGTGCCACGATGGATACCAAATTGGTAGTTACAACACTACAAAGATCGCTGTCAACTGATAAAAAACCAAATTATTTACACACTGATATGGGCAGTCAGTTCACTAGTTTTGGCTTTGAAAATTTGTTAAAGCGACATAAAATTGATCATTCGTATTCAAAACTAGGACATCCATATGATAATGCCAAAATTGAAAGTTTTCACTCCCTATTAAAGCGTGAAATGATTTATCAATTCCGGTTTCCATCGATTGCACATCTAATTTTAGATGTGTCCAAGTATATTCATTGGTTCAACAACGAAAGAATCAGTCTTGCCAATCCAAAAATAAAAGTTGCCTAATCAGTTCAGCCCTAGATAAAAAATATTCCGAATTATTGACTTATGAGCATACCTGATACTTATCAACGGTCGTCATTCCTTCGCTAATCACAGGATTAACTAATTCCTGATATATAATATTCCCGTTTGCGTCACGCTTTCCAGTATCTACTGAAAAGTGAACTTCTTGTTTCACTTTTTTAGGAATTACCAAATTACCATGTAACGGTTGTGGTGTTGTAGGTCTGTCAGATGTATACATGTACAGAGTAAATTCTAGAACACCATTAGAATTAATTGCATAACTAAAAATGCTCTGGCTTCCAAAATTCAAACTTGTATCGGCTGTTTTGATATTATCAACGACATATAAATTTGCTATTCGTTTTGATGTGTCAATTTGTTCAAAAATTATTTTGGTTGCATTATCATTAATACCGACAAAAAGATTTGCAGTATTCTTTGTAGGAGTCGGCTGTAAAATGAACCCGTTATAAGATACTAAATCATTGAACACACGATATGAGTTTCCATTTTCATCTTGAATTCGTTTTGGACAACCTGCAACATCAGCTTCTGAAATCACTGCAATGGATTTTTTCTCTTGATCTGTGAATTCAGATTGTCCGTTCGACATATTGTTTGGAATAGACTGGTCAGTCGTATTATTTTTTTCACTTGCCAAATCAGTATTTTTGTTTAAAGCATCACCTGCATTAATCTTTTCAACTCGTGAAGAATTTTTTTGATCTTGTGAATGCTCATTACTTGATTTAGTTAATTTTTCATCACCATAATTTGTTTCCGGTTGAGAAGACGTTTTGCTACTCTGATCTTCACCATTATCAGTAGTAGCAGTGGTATGTTTATTATCAGTTGTTTTAGTCAGATTGTCTGCAACATCATCTGTTTTCTTTCCAGATTCATTGGTTTGATTATTTTCTGATTCTTCCGCAGCAGATGTGGCTACAATATCGTTAGATGATTCCTCTTTTGTAGTATTTTTAGCAGAACTACTATCCACTATTTTATTAGCAGTTGAAACATTAGTATCATCAGCAGAAGCTACTGAGTGGTTCATCAGAATTGAACCACCAAACAAGCTGATTATTGAAGCACCCGAAACGAGCCATAGTTTTCCTGCCTTGTACATCTTGAATCTTTTACTATTTTCCTGATTGTCATAATTTAATTTCATAAATTCTCTCCCTCTCTATCTATTACTACGCTCACTATTATCTACCCATAATATTTATTTTCGGTCATCAATTCTTCAATAGATTGATAGACAATTATTCACAAATACTTGATATTGTTGACTTGAGTATAGTAACGTTTTTTATTAATACATTTAATTTCAAAGGAAATGAATCATGAATCGTAATTTAAAAGTTATGCAGACAAAACGAAAAATTTTTTTAGCAATCATTACCTTGTCACGTGATACCCCAATTAACAAAATTAAAAATACTGATATAGCAAACATGACTGATCTGAATCGCGCCACCATTAAAAAATATATCCAGCCTGATGCAACACCTGATGCCTTTTTTGAAGAATTTCAAAAGGAATTACTTGAGAGAGTCCACTTAGCTTATCAGATTGGTCCAGAGAAATGGTATGATCCCAACATTTATTCACATTCTCAAATGCTCAACCAATTACGCGTTCTGTTTGATTTTCAAAACGAACTACGTCAGTTGTTTATATACTGCGGCCATACAGCTGCCTATTTCTTTCACCAGCTAAAATTAGGACTGCAGAGTCGGGACTTCACAATTTATCGTATTGAACAGCAATCCGAACATGTTCCTGGACTATCATATATTTCAGAGCGACAAGCAGTCTTCTTCAAAAACGAACTATTCGCTTTAATCTGCACTTGGATTACAAGCGAGAATCCAGAAACACCCGAGGAATTTATCAAAGTTATTGAAAACTTGTGGGCTAATCAGATGATTTGGCCATAATAAAGTGAAGTATTTTGGTCGCAAAAAAATAACTTGTGAGTCCACAAGTTATTTTTTCTAAAACAAAATCATTTCTTCCCACAAAACATGACTTATATTGTTAAACAACGCCAGTCGCTGAAATCTGTGACTGGCGCTTGTTTTTGTTAACAGCGCAACATCTAATTGGTGATCATCAAATACAATACTCATAATATCATGATTAACTGTCGCCCCTTCACCGGTCTTATTGAAAATGGTGAATTCTTGAAATGGCGCTGATGTGTTTTCAATAAACGTCCCCGGCAACTTATATTGCGATTGCTGACGCGTCAATAAATAGTTGGTAACCGAATGTTCCAGAACATTTTTTAACATTGATAAACTATCAGCGGCCGTTGTTTCGTTATCTAACTTGGTTTGTGCCATGAATTGGCGACGCAAGTGAGTGTTTGTATAACGTGAGCTCGCAAAGTGATTGATTTCTGCCATACCAAAATAACGTATCAACGCATTTGCTGCCCAATTATCTGAAATCGTCAACATTAGCGCTTGCAATTTCGCCACCGTGACAGTCTGATTATTGCCCGACAATACGTCTAAAATACCTGCTCCAAAATGCGTTAGCTTTCGTTTCGTCCACCAAATATCATCCTCAGCCAACCCAAAATCTGAATTAATTAGCGACACTTTGTTGGCTAAGACTTCTGGCTTTTCAGTCATAATATAATCTGAAATCAGTAACTTTATTATACTGGCTGATGGAAAAGATAAATTTGGCCGCAACGACAACAAAACACTGCCATCAAGTGACAAAACAATTGCAGTCTGACCTTCAAAATCCGACAGCAATTGTTCAATTTTTTGTATCTTAAATGACATCAAAACTCCTCTGCGCAATACCCAGTCCTGACCGATTTGAAGGTATCAATTGCGTTTGATCAAGCCGCAAGCCATCAGAAACAAGGTCATAGTCAAACATAAACGGTGCGTCTAAGTCAACGTATTTGACAGTTTTATTTGTGTTAGCTAAAGTGACAGCAAATGCAATACTGATTTTTGATTCAATCATACAACCAATCATAGCTTGTCCGTTAAAATCATTAACAGTTTGGAATATCTTTTGCGCTTCAGTAATACTGCCTGCTTTTTCCAGCTTAACATTAATCAAACGGACAGCGGTTTCGTGCATATATTGAAACGCTTGGTGATGATTAAAGACACTTTCATCCAGCATGATCGGTATCTTAGACTTGACAACTAGCGCTTTAAGCTGGTGTTCAAAGCCGACTTTCAATGGCTGCTCAATAAAATCAATTGGCAATTCTTTAGTAAGTGCCATTTCAATAAACTGCATTGTTTGTGCAACTGTCCAAGCCTGATTCGCATCAATTCGAAAATGTATTTTTTGATATCGATGATTTAATTGTGCAATTTTATCAATTTCATTCACAATAGTATCGCCACCAACCTTAATTTTTAAAGCTGAGAAACCTCGGCTGACAATACCATCAGCGTCTTGTAACATCTGATTTTTTTGGCTAATACTCAATGTGTAATCGGTCACTACCGGTTGACTCGTGCCACCTAAATACTCAGCAATCGGTAAGTCTGCAATACGAGCAAAAATGTCATAGACGGCTTCACTGACTGCCACACGTGCTGCAGAATTAAACACAATTAAACCATGAACAAATTCATCAACTTCTGCCGGTGTTTGAAAAGTTTGATTAACAATGGCTGGTTTTACAATGTCATTGATGACCGCCACAATACTTGTCAAAGTATCGCCAGTTACTTTCAGTGATGGCACCGCTTCACCATAACCTGTAAAAATAATGCCGGTCTCCGTTTTCGCTGACACTGCAATCACGATACCTCCTGCATTATCCTGCCGATGCAAATTAGTCACAAATGGCCGTTTTAACTTAACAGTGTATTTTTTTAATTTAATGTCGCTAACAATAATCATTTTATATTTCCCAATCGGTAGATACTTTCCACTAAAATAGCCATTGCTTTTGGATAATTTTCTAAATCATATTTTTCATTTGCTTGATGAGCCGTTGTTGTTTGCCACGCAAATCGTGTGCCAAAAGCAGCACCACGCTTAATTAATCTACCGTAAGACGCACCAGTTGAATAATGCAGCACTGTTGGCTGACCCATCACTGTTTCATAACTTGCCAACAAAGTTGCAATCACAGCATCATTTTTAGGCGTCAAATGTGGTAACAATTCATCCTTTTTGACTGTCACGCTACTATGCAAGGCTTTGACACTTCGTTGAATAATGGCAAGCATTTGTTTTTCAGTAATACCAATTGGATATCTGATATTGATACTAAAGTAACCATCCCCGCCACTGACAAATTTCTGTAATCCATAATTCACGACCAACGGTCCCATTTCAGCTTGATTAAAGGCCAAACCCATTTTTTTGCTGAAATAATCTAAATGTGCTGTACGACCTAAAATTTGTAAAAAAGCAGCGGCTTCACCAGTAAAGTCAAATTGCGTCAGAAAATTAGCCAAATAAGTCCCAGCATTTAAACCAGCATCAGGTGTTGAGCCATGCGCTTGTTTCCCTATCATTTTAATTTCAAGGCCATTACTTAGCGTTTGGACAGTAGCTTTCAGGCCAACATCAGCATTTCGCTTCAAAAAATAGTCCAGTTTTTCGGTTACAATAGGCTCATCAATTCCAGTTATTGTAGCAACAGCCAAGCCGGGTACGACGTTGCCAGCAACTCCGGCGTCAAATTTTAATAATGTTACATTATCTTGACCTTGTTTTGTATCTGAAAATGACACCATAAAGTTGGCAATACCTGCTTCAGCATTTTCCACAATAAATTCACCATCAGGGGAAAAACCGATGTCAGGCACCCCCTCTTTTTGGAAATAATAAGGCATATCTGACCAATCATTCTCTTCATCGGTGCCAATGATTAATCTTATTTTATTTTTAACAGCAAGCTGTTGATCAGCAATCAGTTTGATGGCGTAGTAACTCAGCATTGTCGAGGCCTTCATATCATCAACACCACGACCAGTCAGAAAATGTCCCTGTTGTTCTGGTTCAAATGGTGATGACGTCCAGCCATCTCCCACCGGAACAACATCGACATGAACAAGAATACCAACGGTTTCTGACGCTGCCTCTGGACCATATTCAATATACCCAACACGATCCGCAACACATCCAAAGCGCAAACCATCACGTGCAGCAAAACTCAGCATTTGATTCAGTGCTTGTTTGACTGCAACACCATACGGATGAGTTTTGTCACTTGTTTGTGTGCTTTTCACTGATGGAATTTTAACTAACGTTTTGAGATCTTTTAGCCATTGCTCGTAATAGTTTGGCACCATTTTTTGCCAAGAAGATTCGCTCATCTTAAACCTCTACTCCATTTCATCGCTGATCATTATACTGAGTCCGAAACCACAAATGTGATTTTGAATTAGTTGTTAAGCGTTCGATATACTCCTCTAGTGATAACCCATTTTTTGTCATGTAAGCGGCATTTTCTTGACCAACAAATCTAAAGTGCCACGGTTCATAATTAATACCCGTCCAGTTTACTTTTGCCTTGGGGTATCGCAAAATGAAACCATAGTCAACAGCGTGATTTATCAGCCACTGTTGTGAAATAAGCTGATCAACATCATCATACAAATCCTGTCTGTCATTTAAAAACGCTGTGTCTATTATGTCAACAGCTAAACCAGTATGATGTTCACTTGAACCAGGCAGTTGTGAATAAGCTAACGTCATGTTTTGTGCCTGTTCAAGTGAATAACCGGCATTGCGGTGACGCTGGACAGATTGATCAAATAGGCTTTTTTGATACGCAATCGAGCGATAACCAGAGACTAATGTAAAACGAAACCCATTTTTCTCTGCTTCGGAAAACAAACTAGATAAACTATCTACAATACTAGTATTAATCGTTTCTTTCCCAATTAAGAACCGTTCAAACGCTAGTTCTTCTTGAATAGGATGTTGCTGATTAACAACAAGCAAATTAGGATTGTCTAAAGCACCGCTATTTGGAAAATTCATTCGTTGTTGCCTCCCTTATGAGCCTTTCAGCTTCATCAAACTTGGCAAAATGATTAGCCCCATCAAAGCCTAAAAGCACCACAATATATCGTTTATGCTGATGTGTAATAACTGCAATAAGGTTCTGTTTCGCACGGTCAGTAAAACCAGTTTTCAACCCTGCCCAAGTCATATCATGTGAGGGATTAGCAATTTTTGGATTACGATTTAACCAAATTTTATTTTCAATTACCATTTGCGCTTGTTGCGCTAATGATAAGATATCAGGAAAATTCAAAATAAGCTTCTTTGTCAATAATAACAACGCGTTGGCAGACATTTTTGTGACTTTTTTGTCGCTAACGTGCTGACTAATGAAAAAATCAGCAAGATCCTCATCATCTAGACCAGTTGGATTACTAATGTCGCCATCAATTTTCATCGCCGCCAATAATAATTGTGTTTGATGACGCCAATTTGACAAAGAACCAAATAAGGTCAGCATCAATTGAAGCGCTGGCTGATTTTCAGATATCAGCAAGGTCATGTTAAGTAAATCAATGACCTCATAACCCTGTGGTACAGTCATTGGAATATCTGCCAAATCAGGGTTAGAACCCACTGCAGCAACATTTGCTGTGACTGGTAGAACTGAATGATAATCGAGCTTACCTTGTTGAATCGCTGACATCGTTTGATAAATAATAATTAGTTTTGCTAAAGAGGCAGTTGGCCATTTTAGATTGTCATTCTTACTGGCAATGACTTTGTCATCAGTGATTGAAAATACAATATAAGCTTGGGCCGAAGTCTCAATTGGTTCACTTATCATGTTTGACAGCATTCTTATAAATTGTGCCGGCACCCGTTGTGAAGTATTGAATACCTGACACTTTTGGATTAGATAATTGTACTTGTTGACCCCAAATAACTGGGTTGACAGCTGAATCTTGGAACAAAATTTTCTCGCCTAATTGCTCATCCTTATCGCGTGCACTTCCCTTTTGTGCATCGGTCGATAGTGCCTTTTTGATAGCGGCATCATAACTGGCATTTGACCACTTACCATCGTTATTTGGTGATGACGTTGTGAACAAATTCAAGAAGGTTGTCGGTTCAGCGTAATCACCATACCAATTGACATAGATAATATCGAAGTTTTGGTCAGTTTGATCATTTAATCTCTGCTTGAATGGCACAAATTTTTCTGAAATCGTCAAACCGGATAATTTCTGCCATGAATCTTTCATAAAGTCTCCGACAAGCTTAGTTTGTGGCACATCTGCAGTCAGTTCCAATGTCAGATTTAGTTTGGTTAATCCTTCCTCTTTCATACCTTCTGCAAATAACTGCTTAGCTTTTTCAAGATCGTAGCTGTAATCCTGTTTGGCTGTTGATGCGAAATCCTTACCACTAGCCGTTTTTGATAGTCCGGCGGGTGTCATACCTGTGGGTACTTTACCAACACTGTTATAAATTGAGCTCAAGATTTCGGAACGATTTGTTGCTAAATTCAACGCTTGACGAATTTTCTGATTGTTCAAGCCTTTAACTTTAACCGTCTGATTGTACTCAAAATATGATGTTGCTGCCAATGGAACAGCTTTGTAGTCTTTACGCTTACTATTAGCCGTTTGTAATTCAGTCGTACTCAAAACAGCCAAATCTAAGCTACCACGTTTGTATTCCTGAACAGCTGTTGCAGGATTTTTGATGACACTATAATTCACACCAGCGTTTTTGACGCTTTTGGCGTTGTAATAATTTTTATTCGGAATTAACTTAAACGACGTGTTCGTACCATTCCAGCCAACAAATTTATATGGTCCAGAATAAATTTGTTCACTTGATTTAGTACCAAGTTTCTTGCCTGCTTTCGTATTAAATGCCTCATTTTGTGGGTAAAAACTAGGGAATGACATGAGACTAGCAAATTGCGGCTGTGGCGAATCTAATGTCACAACGACTGTTGAAGCGTTTTTTGCAACGATTCCCAGTGAATTGACATCTTTATCTGTTCCGGCACTGATTGCATCCGCATTTTTAATGCCAGAATAAATATAAGCATACTGTGAGGCAGTTTTAGGATTAACCGTCCGACGCCAAGCATAAACGAAATCTTTTGCAGTCAATTTTGTACCATTCGACCATTTCAAGTTTTTACGTAAATGGAATGTCCATGTCAAACCATCTTTTGATGTGGTCCAGCTTTTTGCAAGACCTGCAACCGGTTTACCACTTGCACTTTTACTTAACAAGCCCTCTTGTGTATTTCCAGCAATCTCAAACGCATAAGTATCGGTCATTTTTGACAAATCCTGTGTTGTTAGATCAGTGCTAATATAGGTTTTGATCGTTGCATCGCTTGAACTACCACTGGTTCCCCACACACCGGCAACTCGCGTTCCTGCCGCAATGACCACAATAGCGCCGATGGTGCCAAAAATGATTGTATTCCGTTTTACCATATATATTTCTTATCTCTCTGTTATTCTCTCATCAAAGCGTTATTAAGATAATTCTCTTTTTAAATTAGCACTTTTTCATTTGAATATAACTTTTTTAATTTGATACTAAATATAATAGCATACGGTCTTTTAAACATTTTTGAAAAACATCTATATTATAACTAGTTTTTTGTGCACAACGCACAAAAAAACAGTCAATCACTATAATTGACTGTTTGTAAAATCCTAAAAACATTCACACCAATTCAAATGAAGCCAAAATTTCAGAGTCATCATTAGCAAGAATATTTTCAATAGCAACATATTTGATCTTAGCTGTTATATGCCATTGTAATTCATTTAGTGTCTCAACGAGTTGACGCGCTTCACTGGGTTGTAAGGATTGTCCTATTGTAACGTGTGGTTGATACGGTATATCACGACGGTAAAAAGGCTCAAAATTATCCAGTTCATAAAGCTTGTCGTGTATCATTTTGATTATGTCTGCGCCTTGCGCAACGGATAACCAAACGTAGCCGTTATCCGTGTCGCCTCCAACACAATTCAGTGTTAGAGTGAACAACTCAAGACGTTTCACAACAGATTGCACCGCATCACAAATACTCGTATCCGAGGCATTACTTTTGAAAGGAAACACAAGCGATACATGAGGTCGAATATGTGTATATAAGCTATCATTTTTTTGTCGAATCGACTGAATGGTTGCTTGATCAACTGAATTAAAGTCTGGAAAAATCAAAACGGACCGATATTTCATCGCCACTCCTTTTATTATTGCATATCAAATAAACAGATTAATCACCATTTTCACGTAACCATGGTCGATCACTAACTTCATTTTCAGTGATAATCCGATGCAGAGTTTGTTGCGCTTGCGGCACAAACATTTTTGGTTCCGGATGAATAGGTACAAATTGCAAATCCAATGTCTCTGTACCATCTTTTTGCAAAAATCCCCCAGCCTGTTCAACTTCAAAACCAATACCAATAGTCTCTTGTGCATCACCCCAATAATTTTTGTCCGTCACATTTGTGGCGATACCCAATACTCTGGTTACGCTAACGTCAATATTCGTTTCTTCTTTAAATTCCCGTACAACCGCTTGCATTGGAGAATCGCCATATTCAAGATACCCCCCAGGAAATCCCCAGCCAGCGTCTGAATCCCAACGTTTTTCTAACAAAATAGCATCGTGAGTGTCATTCTATAAAACTCCAAACGCAGAAACAAAAATCATGCCCTCATGACCAACTTTCTCCCGCATTCGCGCAATATAATTCTTATTCATGATGTAACCCCTTAATCAAAATTTTGTGCAACAAATCACTTTTCATTATAGCACTACGACGTATTAATTATGAAAATAATGATATTCGGTGATCACAAAAAAATCTGGGTCAAATTTCGCTTTATTTGGATTGCGCAGTAGTGAAGCTGTCCCATTTTTCTGGCAATAATGTCATTTGCCAGAAACGTAATTCTTCTGCACTACTATACATAAATTGTTGCAACAACAAATCCATATCAAGTTCATCTTGATGTTTAGTCACTAAGTCATCTAATAATTGAATCATCTCGTGAACGTAACCTTGAAATGTCTCATCAGCGTACGAATTAACAAAATCAATATAAATTTGTTGCTTGCCTTTTAAGTAATCCTTTCTTGCTAACATTTCTTGGAAAATTTCTAGATATAACCAGGGGCATGGTGCATGTGGCAAGTATAGTGATAAGTTGTTGGTAAAATTTCAGCCTGTTGAATCTCGTCATCAGTCATATTAAGACCTTGATATATCCCATTTTGCTGGTCAACATCATAAGCTGTAATTGCCTGAATGCCTGATTTTTAAGCATCAATAACTTGTGAATCCTGACTTGTCGCCAAAATTTTATCATAAATTGCTAAATAATTTTTGACATAGTAATTATCCTGTATCAAATATGCCTTAAAGGCAGACAAAGGTAACGTCCCATCTTCAATGCCCTTAATAAAGGGGTGATTCTTGCTTGACAGCCAAAGTGAAGCTGACTTTTCGTGTGCTAATTCGCTAAATTTCATGATATTCTCCATTCTTTTTTATAAAATATCTAAAAACCCCAGCTCACTGAAATTGAGCTGGGGTCGCCAAAAAGCATCGTAAAATACAACATCATGATATTGATGTGGCTAATATAATATCTTCCTGCGTCAGTCTTAACTGCTTCAGGTTCAATGGGTATGATCTCAGCTCAAGGCACCCCAGATATCTTACATAAAAAATTATAACACACGTATTCATTAAAACAGTAATAAATTTTAATGATATGCAATTGATTCATCAGCTAAAGGCGAAAATGTGTCATACAAGCCAAGTTATTGGATTCTTTTCACAAAACCCTTTTAAAAATTATCCTTACTTTGCTCATACACCGCGATTGCTCTTAATCGCGCAGCTTTATGATCCACAATTGGCTGAGGGTAATCATCATTTAATTTCACACCATAAGCTTTTTGTTCCGCATCAGTTAACTGATTAGGCTGATGTATTTTTTTGCTTTTGATAGATTTCAATTCCGGAACATATTGCGTGATAAACGTGCCATTAGGATCAAATTTTTCTGACTGTATTGTCGGATTAAATACTCTAAAATATGGCACACTATCTGTACCTGTCGACGCAGCCCACTGCCAACCACCAATATTACTTGCTGGATCATAATCAACTAATTTTTCTCGAAAATACTTCTCACCCCACCGCCAATCAATTAATAGATCTTTGGTTAAAAAAGAAGCAACAACCATTCTCAAACGGTTGTGCATCCAACCCGTTTCATTTAGCTGACGCATGGCAGCATCGACAATTGGAAAACCAGTGCGCCCTGTCCGCCATGCTTTAAAATGATCCTCATTATTTTGCCAAACAACGTTTTGAAATGATGTTTTGATTGCCTTTTCTTGCTGATCTGGATACATAGCATAAATCATATTGTAGTAATCACGCCAACACAGCTCTTTGATGAAGGTCGTACGACCGTCACTTTCCGGTTCCTGCCTGACAGCACCATAAATTGTCCGAATTGAAATTTCACCGGTCCTTAAATATCGTGATAAATGGCTGGTGGCATCAAGGCTGGGTATATCACGATTTTTATCATAGTCAGCGAGTTTATGTGACACAAAGTCGATCAAAACTTGTTTGGCAACCGACTCTCCAATTTGATTTTCGTAAGCATAACTGTCACATGGACGGATTAGCTTTTTAAGCTCAGCTGTTGCGTCATTGTTTGGCAGCACCAGTTGCTTTTTGACAATTTCCGAATGCCTTAGATCATAATTTGGTGATTTTTTAGGTCGTTGTATCCATTGCTTAAAGTATGGTGTGAACACCTTATATCCAGTACCATCTTGTTTTTTAATATCGAACGCACTGTGCAATGTAAAATCTAAAAAAGGATGCGGCGTTACCTGCAACTCATCACGACAATATTTTGCAATTGCTTGATCTCGTTTTCTACCATAACCCCGTTCATCAAAATTAAAATACAAATCTTGCCACTCCGGCAGCTCTTTTTTTAATGCTGTAAACACAGTGGTGACATTTCCTGAGAAAATATGCAAGCTGATTTTTTTTTCTTTTAAAACTGATTTAAAATGAGACACACTGGCAAAAAAAGCACTTTGATTGACACTGCCATTCGCTACGATTTGGTTCGGGTCAATAATAAACACTAAAGCAAGATGATCACTATTGGCAACAGCAGCTGACAAAGCTGTATTATCTGCTAATCTTAAATCTCTTCTAAACCACATCACACTTGTCTTAGTCACAAAAATACCCCTCACATTTAAATTATTTTGACAGTTGTCGCTTGTAAATTTTTCTGGTACTCAAAAACCAATAATTACGAAAATCACCCACTAATTTTGAATATGGATAACCCGTTAGTCCTTGTTGAAATAATTGTTCCGACAAATACTCTTTCAAAATCCAAGGATCTTCAGGTGCAACGTGATCCAATTCTAATATCTGATTGATTTTTGAAACAGAAGTGTTTAACGCGGCTGCCACATCCTCAATTGCTAAATGGCTCATTTTGAGATTTTCCTTGAGTTCCTTACTTGTATTGAAACGCTCAGTAGAATTTAGAGACATGTCACTCCCCCCTTTCATTGTTCAGTTCACGATGTTAATAAAGCAATTATTGATTGTTATACCAACACAATTATGATTTATGTAATACAACGAGTATAATGCTTTCACACTTTTACGTAAAGAAATTTGATTTTAACTGCAAAGCACACAACAAAACGCCAATATTTGGCGCCTTTCTAATGATTAATCTGAACGTTTATGAAATTTAGCAATGGATTCATTAACGCGTTCAACTTTCAAATGCAAATTGATTTTGATAATTATCCAAACCGCAATATAGATTGTCAAAAAACTCAACCAAAAGGTGGGCTCATACAAAACTTCATGTAGCCCCAAAGTTAACGACGCAGCACCTAAAGTTATCATTAGCGTACCTATAAAATGTAGTATGAGAGCGACAAGATATGAAAATCGTTCAATGTCAAAAATCATTGATAAAATACCAATTAAGCCGCTCATCACTAGTACAATTAACGTGTTGATAGGATCAACATGTGTTTGTTCAGAAAAAAAGATAATACAAATCATGTAAATGAACGACCCATAGCCAAACCCATGAATCACGTGACGCAAAATTTCTTTGATCATTTCTATCTCCTCAAACCGACAAACGAGCAATCAAGTCTTTTACATATCGCCGACTGACCACAGATTGATTATCCTGAGTTAAGTGCGCGGTCATATTTCCTGCAAAACTCTCCGATAGGCTTTGTAAATGATTAATATTGATGACAGCGTGTTTGGATATTTGAACGAAGTGTTGATTTTTAAGGCGTTGACAAAAATGAACCAACCTTTCTTTCGTACATACTAGTCGCTCTGTTGTATAAATTAATAATTCATCATCAACAACGTCAAGCAAAATAATTGTCTCAACCTTCAAAACGATTATCTCATCTTCCGCCTTAACCGTCACAAGATTGGCAGTCTCTGACTGATATTGACGAATGTAAGCCATCAAACGTTGCGTTTCTAAGCTATTTTCTTTTGCTCGGACGATTACCATTGGCTGCTCATCAGGAACTTCTGTGCTGATTTGAAAGACAATTTTCATATTTGCCTTAACCTCGTTTGTTTAATTAAGTAAGTTTTGTCTTTGTTTTTGTGTAATAAAGCTTGGTATCAAAACAATTAAAAATGTAATCAGAATCAGTGCACCGACAATGCTATAAGTCTGTACTAAACTCAACAGTGATGACCATTTGATTTGAATGCCCATTAAACGATTAAAATATCGGATAGCATTAGTCTGTTGAAACGTATCTTTGATCGTATCGTTCATCAACACTTGGCGATACAGCGAGGCAATATAAGAACCCGGTGTCATTTTCATAATTGTTTGTGCAAAAGTTGGTAGTGATCCAATTGGAATGTAAGTACCAACTAAAAATCCTGACGCAGTACCAATAATGGTTGCCAGTTTTCCAAAACTATCGACTGTTTGAAAACGACTGGCTAATATAGCATTAACTAACGTTGCCAATATAGCGCTCAACACCATTATACCTAATGTCGGCACAACTTGTGATATTTGAAACGATATTTTATCAGTTACCACAAAATATAACCCCATGACAACTAACATGACTAATTGCATGATAAAACCAATAAAAGTAGCGCTTATCAAATAGCCAAAATGAATTGACAATGGGCCAGCATCGGTTAAAGACAAGTCTTCCAGCACATGTTGTTCTTTATCTTTTACCATTTGTGATAGTGCCGTTAAAGTCGTTGTAATACCTGTAATGGCAAGTGTTCCGCTTATTAACCAAGTATCTAACAATTGATTTTTATGACTAATGCCCGCCCAATTAGATGAAATCCCTTTTTTTAGAAAGACTAGATAGAGAACAAAGGAAATGAGTGCACCAAGAAGTGAAAAAATTACCCCGCTACGATTTCTAAAATACAACATCATGTTACGTTTTACCATAGCCAACATATTAACGCATCTCCTTTCCAGTTAATGTCACAAACGCATCATCCATCGTACCTAAACGATATTCAAAATTGGTTAAAATTGACTGATGTTGTGTGATTAGCGAAATTGCCTCTGTGATACTGGCAGTTTTGATAAGTAACTCATGTTCGTTCATCACTTGGCTAACCATATCTGGTGATAATGTTTCATTCAACTGTTTTGCATTTGGACAAAATAATGTTAATTGATTGCTGGCATAGCGCTGCTTGATCTCATCAGCAGAACCGCTGGCAATAATTTGTCCATGATCAACAATATAGACCTGTTGAGCATGATCTGCCTCGTCCAAATAATGCGTTGTCAGTACAATTGTCAACTGACGATTCTGCTGCAAGTCATACAGTAATTGCAAAATGCTAGTCTTGTCTGAATGTCAAGACCAGTTGTTGGTTCATCTAAAAACAAAATATCTGGACTATTTAACAGTGCTCGAGCAATATCAACACGTCTTTTTTGACCGCCTGACAGTGTCCCGTATAATTGACCGGAAAACTGAGTCAATCCCAAATCGTGAATCAAAATGTCAACTTGCTTCAAACCGACATTTCGATACTGTTTGGCCCGAATCATCAAATTCTCTTTTACAGTCAGCTGATCATCAAGCACACTATTTTGAAAAACAACACCTATCGTCGTATTTGGTGCATATATTATGTCACCCGAGCTAGGCTTGCGAATACCGGTCAACATCCTCATTGTAGTTGATTTTCCCGCACCATTTGGCCCTAGGACAGCTGTTAAACTCCCTTTTTCAATATTCATGTTAATGCCATCAACAGCGATATGATTACCATATTTTTGTGTTAAGTTAATTGTTTTCAATATCATGACTTAACCTCCTCAACAATGAGTATAACAAAGTACGATTCAACATTGATTCAAATTCTGCCAACCGGTTGAATTCGTTTGGTAAGCGGTAAAAATTAATAAAAATAATTTAGCTATTTAAACATAAAAAAACCAATAACTTTCTAAACATTAGTTTGCTGAAGTTATCGGTTTTAATTTATCTATTAGTATTTGTCTATTTAAATGTTATTGTGCCACCGGGTGCAAAATCATCTGAATCTGTTCCAGGCGTGACGCCAGTATGATCAACAACAACTCGCAAGTTTTGCAAATTAAAATTTTTATTACTGGTCAAAATTTCGATAGAAGACTTAATGCTGGTATGTGGCTCTATTTTACCAAGATAATTGTCAAATTCGTAAGCACCAAATGTGCCAGAACTAGAATAGGTCATATTATTGCCATCAATTACTTTTAAATAATCTCCGCCATTTGTAGAACTAGTATCAATTTCTCTATTTGTCATATTGTTTATTGTATAAAAAAGCGAGACGCGATAATATTCTTTGGGAAGTTCATTTTTATTAATATTCTCTTCCGCGTCCGTGTAGTCATTAGTATCTCTTTTATCCGTTTTTTTAATAACCACTTTGGTAATACTTAGGTCAACGCCATTAACAGAACCCTTATATTGTAGTGGTTTGTTAAGTACCATGCTTTTATCTTTTGCTTGACTAGATTTTGTCGCGCTGCTTTTTTCAGAAGTGTTATCTTTAGTTTTTGTATCACTAGGAATGAGTGCAAAAATAATAACTAAAATCAATGATCCAAAAGAAAACAGTAACCACTTTTTTAAATGTTGTTTACGTTGCACAATTGCCAAAACTAAAAACACGACAAAAGTTAGCAAAAACAGTAATACTGCAGCTCCTAAAATAGTTTCCATTCTATCCCCTCAACTTTCTCATTTTCAAACAAAGTAAAGTATACCACCAATATTAATATAAAAGAAATGTAATATTAGTTTCTTTAACATTGACTTCTTTTTGAGGTTATTTGAAAACAATTTAAAAAATCGCATTTTCCACAGTTATTTAATCTCTACAACAAAAAATAGTTGTCCCATCACAAGGACAACCATTTTCATTTCTTACTTTTGATGGCCGTAATACTGTATGACCTTGGCCAAATTTTGTTTGCCGCGGTAGATAGCGTAACCAACTGTGAAGACTGCCACAACATTCAAAATACCAAGAACAACACCAGTGCCAAACAACCACCAGTTATGCTTGACAAAGAAGTACATCATCAAAATGCTTATCCCAACTAGCATTGAGAAAAATGACTGCCAGCGTGATAGATTATTGAGCATTGTCTTTTGATAAGACACTTCTTTTTGATAGTTTTCATTATAATCTTGTGTGCTCATCTTCATGAAACGCCTTTCTTTTATTAATAGCTTAGTCCTGGGTTGAAGAATCCAAGGAGTACACCAATCAAAGCAACGACTACCAAAATCAACATCACCTTGATGGGTGAGATATTCTTTTTAGCCATTAACCACCAGCACGCCACAATAAACAGCGCCGTCAACAAACCGGGATAAACAGAGTCCAACTTATCCTGAAGGACAAGGTAGGCCTTGCCAGATGAATTTGTTAATTTAAATGACGTTTTGACCGTAACCCAAGTTGCGGCAACACCACCAACGACCATGCCACCAACAGTAGCGATTGCACGTCGAATAGCTTTTCCTTGCGCACCAACTAAAATACCAACAGCTTTATCACCTAGTTCATATCCTTTAAAGTAGGCAAAACGCATACCAAAGTATCCTAGCAAGTTCCATACAATAATATAGAAGATGGCACCCAATGGCGATCCACCATCAGACATACCCAAAGCAATACCTAGAATAACTGGAATCAGTGTGCCGACCACCAAAGAATCACCAATACCAGCAATTGGTCCCATTAATCCGGCACGAAGTCCGTTAATTGTTGTATCATCCACATTACCATGGTTTGCACGTGCTTCTTCCAAACTTGCTGTCACACCAACAATCACTGTACCCAACTGTGGTTCTGTATTGAAGAACGCTGTATAGGTCTTCATCGCTTTTTCTTGATCTTCTTTGTTATCGTACAATTCTTCAACAATTGGTAACATTGAAGTCAAATAACCAAAGGTTTGCATATGCTCTTGTGAAAACACTGTGAGATGACCGTAAAACCAGTGATGGAATGACTTATTTAATGTCTTACGAGAAATTGTCTTTTTTTCTGTGTTATCCATTTTAAATATCCTCGTCTTCCTCATCATCATCGATGGTCGATGTTGTCCCTGACGGAACCGCTTGTCGATTAGTACTGATAGCCATGTCCAACTTGTAGAAAATCATTGCGAAAATCAACGAAACAACTGTGACTGAGACTAAATTCAAATGCAATGAAGCAGCAAAAGTAAAGCCAACAAAGAACGGAATAAAATCAAGTGGGCTATCAACAATTTGCTTTAACAAGATTGCAATTCCCACACAAGGTAGTAGTGCACCAACAGTGAATAACGTTTTCATTGGAATGCCGTCCATTGGTAGTGCTGTTTTAAGCGCAGTAACGGCACTTGATCCAAAATGTGTCATCAATAGTGTTGGAATGAATGAAAAGATAAAGTGAGAAATCCAAGGATAACCCCAATCCACCGCATAAAGCTTTTTGAAATCACCCTTTTCAACTGCTCGCCAACCAATATGCTGCCAAACCAAGTTCATTGTTGCTGTACCGTAGAACAAAACAGTTCCAACAGTTCCAACAGTTCCAACCAATGTACCCATCGACTTGGCTAAATCAGCCGCGTTTGTCGAAGTAGCCGCCAAACCTTGCGAGTGAATTGCCACCATTGCCAGTGGAATACCAATATACGAGACCGCTCGCAAATCAGCAGACACCGTACCACCCGGTGTCACCAAAGCGATATATACTAATTGCATTGCCACACCTGCGGCGATACCAGTTTTCAAGTCACCTAACACAAGTCCACAGACTAAACCACCTACTAAAGGACGACCTAATGTATAGTTTCCGATAGTTGAGCCAGCCATACCAGGCATTGACGATAAACTAGCGAAAATGCCCAGAATACTTGCTTGTATCCAACTAATTGTCATATTCCTAACTCCTTTGATGTTAGTTTACAAATTGAATTTCCCTTTGAAATCGTTCCAGTAACCGATTGACACATCGGGCAAAAGCTGGAATTTGACTTGGTAACCCTGTGTCTGAATGGCATCAAGTGCCTTAGCTTCAGCGGGTGTAATCGACTGATTATTTCCTAGTTAAACGGCGTCAGGTCTATCGTTGGCTGGCCCGACAATCACCTTATCGACACTACTTGGCACAAAACCATAATCTACCGAAAATTGTTTTCATATCTTGAGGTGTTTTTGTAATCAAGAAATATCGGCGGTCTGAGTCAAGCACTTGCTGTGCTTTTTCCTTAAAATGTGCCAATGTCCAAACAAACGTCTTCTTTTCAGAGGCACTTTTGAAGGCATCCTTCAAGACTGGGTTATTTGCTGCAGCGTCGTTAACGGCAATCAAACCATCACAAGGATATTCTTTAGCCCAACGTGTCACTGTTTGACCATGAATAATGCGGTCATCAATTCTTACAAATGAAATACTCATAATTGTTCTTCCTTTCAAATTTCATCATCGTCATCATCTGCTGATAACTCAAATTTTTTTACAGCTGTGGTAGCTTCAGTCAAGACAGCTTGTGTCAAATTATCTGGATCAAGGCTGTCTTTTAAGATGGCTGCATTTAACGCCATCGGGAAATTCATGCCGCCAAGAATCGTTGTCTTTGACAATTGACCACTTTGGTGAATAATGTTGATTGCAGTTGTTAAAGGACTCCCGCCAATAATATCGCCAAGTACGATCAAATTTGCGTCAGGCTCCAATTCTGATAAAAGTGCTTTAAACCGCTCTTCAAATTTTGCCGTGTCTTCACCAGAATGCATCCCCACTGCCTTCACCGTTTTTATTTCATCGCCAATAAACATACTAAGAGCATCTTTCAAGCCCTCCGAAAATCGACCATGACTCACCAAAATGAGATAATTCATTCTCTTTCTCCTAACTTTCATGAACACAATGAAATCATGTTTCGACATCATATCATTTTTTACAGGGTTAAATGTAAGCGCTTCCATAACCTAAATAATATCTTACTCTTGCACACTAAAAAATACAATACAAAATTACAAAAGTTATCATTTTAAATAATACAATCCTGTTACTAGACCATTTTTGAATTTTTTTCTTTTTCACATACAACATCTTTACCTATTCTTTGCAGTGCTTTTAATTCAGTGGTTTACCATTATCTTAATAATAAATATTTCAGATGAAGATTATGATCACAACACGTTTTTCCAAAATTTCAGCAACTGTTGCTGGATTAGTGGCAGCCATTTTTGTTGGTGTCGCCAATGTAAGCGCAGACAATAAAACTGAATATAATGTGCCAATTTCTACCATTCACCCCATTCAAGCGGCAGTTGGTAAAGCCCAAATTGCTTCGAAAATATCAACTTACGTTGAAAATGGTGCCTTAACTAAAAATTATTACAATGATTTTAATGATGATAATGGGTATAACAATGGCCTTTACTCATTGAATGGTGTTTCCCAGACAGACAAAACGACCTATAAAACTAATAGTATTCAATCAGTTATTCCAGATGCGCAATTAACCAACGACAGTACAGCAAAAGTACCAGTTATCAAAGGCCCGGGTGGCACTTTGTACGCAACTGATGGTCATCATGGCTCAACCACATACGAATTTATCAAACAACAGTACAATTTAGGGTTTGATACCATCAACGTGGAAGTAATTGCAGATTACAGTTCACTTTCTATGGCAGATTTTTATAAAAAATTAATCGCCAACAATCAAGTGTTGCCTATGGCATTCAATGTCAAAACTGGTGAGTATCAGTCATTTAGCCTTGATCGACTACCAACGCATATGTATGCTAATGAATTTGTTAACGACCCATTTCGAAGCCTTGCCTACTTTTGGCGGAAAAGTGCTATTGACAAAGATAACGTCACCGCAAACTTTGCTGAATTTTATTTAGGCATGTTTTTGACAAGTACTGGCGAATTTAAAGGCTTGTCATTTGAATCCCAAGACTATTATCTCACTGCTTTTAACAAAGGAAATGCTATTTTTCAAAAGCTGATTAATGGTGACACCACCTACACTGCACTATTCAACAAAGTGCTCACCATACCATATGGTGTGACACCATCAATGCTTGGCATTCAATCAATTTTTGACGACACAAAAATAGCGGCACAACGCCAAAAACTAACCGATGCCCTTACTTTTTTAACCAATACACCAGCATTAGCTACTTCAAATACAACATTATTTGATCTCAATACAGAACAACTGACAAAACAAGTTGCCACTTTCAAAGCACTATCGGCTTCAGACTACACAAAAGACAGTTATCAGAAGGTCAATGATTTGATAACAAAAGCAAATGAACTCATATCTAACAATGGATCACAAACAGATTTAGATAATTTAACGTCACAAATTGAGCAAGCATTGCGCAACTTGGTCAAAGTACCAACAACTGAAATATTAGATACAACACAATTTGAGCAACAAGTAAGCCGCTTCAACAAATTAACAGCCACACAATACGATTCAACCCACTATCAAAGCATCAAAAATGCAATCGCAGAAATACAAGCCTTGATTACAAACCATGGTACACAAAATGAGTTAAATACCAAAGTTGAATCACTACAAGCAAAAATTGACGCACTAAAACCCGTATCATCAGTCAAAACAGCAACCAATACGTCACCAAAACATAATCACAAGCAACACCTTGAATTGCCAAGAACTATGGTTAAACAACCAATTATCATCAGTCCTGTCATGATAGTCTTGGTATTGATGGCAAGTGTTAGTTTTAGCTATAAACGTTTTAAATTATTTTAATAACCACAAAAAAAGAGTAAAATAATTTACTCTTTTTTATGTTATATTAATTATTAAATTTTTGAATTCTGAAGAAATCAAGCAAGAATGTCAGAATTGGTAAACCAATCACCAGTCCCCATACACCAAACATTTTTTCCATAATAATCAAGTTCAGCAATATGACTAAAATCGGCATATGTGTACGGTGTGACATGAAATGTGGATGTAAGAAATATGATTCAAAAAAGTGAATACAAGCAATCGCAACCAAAATAATAATAACTGTATTCCAATCTCCAATAATGAACGCTGTAATAGTCAATGGAATCAAAGAAATAATGACACCGAACACTGGTATCAAACCCAAAATGAAAATCATGACGGTAAAGCCTAACAAGTATGGAAACTGTAAAAATGCCAACACAACCATCATAATGGCTGTGTTAATCAAACAGATCATCAATTGTACTTCAAACAACTTTCCCAATATGATTATAAAACGGTGAACAATAATATAAAACTCACCAAAGAATTTTTTATAAGGACTGTGCAAAAAATTCATTGACCATAACCGCAGTTGCGGATATGTCATACTAAAAATAAAACTAAATAGTAAGGCTAAAATCAATTCATACAGGACATGACCAACTTGATTGAGCTGTGTCAAACCTTGTGAAATCAACTGACTAGTATTTACTGAAGCAATATATTGATGAAAATTCTTATATATCGTTTCTAAAAACGAATTCGAATGCCAGTTAAGATTAGTTGCCAACTTGACCATACTATCAAATTGATGAATCACTGTGTTAGCGCCTCGATCAATAGCAAACGCTATCACCCCAATAAAGACAACATAAACCAGTGCTATTGACAAAGATCGTGATAACTTTAGAAAATGAGAAACGCGTTTTCCAGCGTTCATTGCTAAATAAGCAAAAATTATCGTCAACAAGAGTAATGTCATAAACTGTTTCAAACAAGCAATCAACAAAATGATGACAAAAAGAACAAAGTACCGATACAACGGGCGCTTTTTTAGTGATGTTAATAAATCCATGAAATCCCCCAATTAATATATATGAATCTATTATATATGAAATATTGCTGTTTTATAACTGTTTTTTTAATTTTTCCCTATTTAACACAAAGGATAGTCTGATATTAATTTTTTTCCTGCTCTTTTTGCTGATTTTTTAACATTTCAGATTGCATGTGCAACGATTGGCGTAACAACTCATTCGTCGCCTCTTGTGCTTTGCGTAATTGCTTCGTTTCTTCCAATTGCGCATTGTAACCAAAGGCTTCTGACGCTTCCTTCACTAAGAATTTGTTCACTAATTTAACAAAGAAAAATACACAGGCAGCAATCGCACATAATGTCAAAACGTTTTCAAAAACTGCCCGCAATGGATTCAGGACTAAGTAGATATCGGCGGTATGTTGCTTGGACACCAATATAACTGAACAAAAGTAAAAGATATTTGAAGCAAGACTAATGATACTCTTAATCAAATCTGTTAAGCTACCACCGACGATAACACCAATTGATAGTTGAATAATGGCAGGTGATGTAATAAATTTTCGAAATTGATCCGCTTGTTCCGTTGCAAGATTATCTTTAATTTTGATTCTAATTTTACCCATGACATCCCCTTAAACGTTTTGAGTTAACATTTTTTCATTACTAATTGCTATTATTCCATGATATCTTGCTTTTTTCAACTGCCTTAATCAACAAAAAACGTTACTCTCGTAACGTCATTTAATATCAAGTTTCTATTTTTCAAGATATCTTGGCAATCATCAAACTGACACCATAAATCACACCCTCAATGACGGTGATAAAGAAACTTACTGGCCAATTTGTGATGTAACTTAAATACAGTCCCATCCATGTACCAAACAGTGCAAAAATAAGGGATAACCCAATCATACTATGCACTGAAGTGGTTAAAAATTTAGCCGATGAAGCTGGAATTGTTAACAACGAAAAGATTAACAGAGAGCCAACAATTTGCGCCGTGACACTGACCGTACAGGCAACTAACATCAAAAAAATGAGGGAAATCCAAACCGCATATTTTGAATTATAGCCAGACCCAGCTGGATCGAAAGTAATGTATTTCAACTTGCGAAATAGCAAAACTGAAATAACACCTATAATCGCAATTAATATTAACAACTCAGTTAGATTGTCACGACTAATACCAACAATACTGCCAAATAGAATGCTCGTCGCATAGCTTGATTGTTTATCAGACAATGATAGAAATAAAACACCTAGCCCTATAAAAATTGCCGAAAAAACACTAACCGAAGATTCACGCTGACTGATTTTTCGCCCCGCTAAGGAAACAAAAACTGAACTTGTCATCGTAAAAATTAGCATACCAGTTATTGGTGAAAGCCCGGCAAAGATAGCAAAGCTCGCCCCTGAAAAACTAATCTCGGATAAAGTATGTGTATAAAAAGCAGTTTTACGGGCAACGACAAACACGCCCATCACCGCACAAATCAGACTGATAAAGAAACTAGCAATAAAAGCATATTGCATGAAAGCATATTCAAACATTGGCAATTCCTTTCTCTAATTCTGCTTTTCTGATGACACCCTTGTGGTTTTGAATATGCAGTTCAACGTCAGCAAACATGGCAACAAGCTCTGGATCATGCGTGATAAAAACCACTCCTATATCTGCACTGACGCTTATTTCTTTAATTAAACGTAACAACTCAATTCGTGAATCACGGTCTAAATTAGAAGTGCTTTCATCCAAAATCAATAACTGAGGTTCTGCCATCAAAGCCTGAGCAAGGTACGCACGTTGTTTCTCACCACCAGATGTTTTGCCCATTGGTTGTTTCAAAATTTGGTTTAAATTCGTCCATTCAGCCACTTGGGCACGTAATGCTTTTTCAGAACGTGACAACCAAGGACTTAAGCGATGTGTCAAGTTCAGTGTCATAAAATTTTCAACACTCAGCGGATAAGCATCATCAATCTCTCTAAATTGTGGAATAACTTGAATGGCATCAAATGAAACACTAAAATCAACGTGTTTCGATATCTTTTTAACTTGTTTTGATTCCCCCAGCAAAGTATTTAGCAAAGTGGTTTTCCCGACGCCATTATCCCCAGTGATACATAATATTTCACCAGTGAACACCTCAAAAGACAATGATTTAATCAATGTTTTATTGGGTACACTAACGTCTAAATTTTTAACACTTAAAATTTTTTCAACCATTTGCCTATTTTTCTGATTTTTGAATGTCTGCCAATTGCTGATATTGGGCTAACATCCATTGACTATAAGTCTTCCCTTTGGGCATTGTCTCAGTTACTTTTAACACTGGTACAGAATATTGCTTTGCCAATTTAACTAATTCTGTGACCGTCTTGTCGCTTGCTTGGGTATTTTGAACAAAAAAGGTAATTCGACGATTTTTGATATCATCTTGCATCGCTTTAATATCCTTCGGTGATGGATCTGTGCCATCTTCGACTGACTTAGCAAAATGAGTATTATTTTCGGTATAGCCTAGTTCTGCAAGTGCATAATCGAAAACAGGTTCGCTCACATCAACTTTTTTATTATCTGAATTAGCTTTTAATGCATCAATTTTTGTTGTAATTGGTTTGAGTGAGGAGATGTACTTTTTGGCATTTGCTTTGAATTGCGCCTCATGTTTTGGATCAATTTTGGCGAACTTATTTGACAGATAAGTCACTAATTTTGGCATTGTTTGACTTTGATACCATAAGTGCGGATTATCGCCATTTTTTTTTGTTTAAGACATCTTCACCAACGCGAACGGAAGTGATTTTGTCATTTTTTGCTAACTTTGCCATCCATGAATCATAACCAATGCCATTGTAAACAACAAAATCAGCATTGGCAACTTCTTTTGCTACTTTGGCGCTTGGTTCATAATCATGAGGATCCACGTTGGGATTTGTAATGACTGATGTTACTGAACCATATTTGCCCAGTACTGCTTTGGCAGCTTCACCGTAAAAATCAACTGAAGAAACAACTTTTATTTTGTCATCTTGATGACTACTTTTTGCCTGCTTTGTCTGTTGACCCCACACAATGACAAGGATTACTGCCAAAATGGCAACAATAATTGCGCCAATGGTAACACGTCGTTTCATTATTTTTTACCCATCTTTCAAAATATTCTATTGTCTACAAATTTTACATTTCCGCATTAGCAGAACGATTATATGTTAATATTTCAAGCAACAACCATTCTCCGGACAAACGATTGATTGTTCAAAAATACTAGCACGTTTACAATTATAGTAATGATTACTATTTAAGTCAATAAAAAGTAATCATTACTTTTTATTTTGGGCACAAAAAAAACAACTACACTGTGGTAGCTGCCTTTTAATGGTTATTTTTCTCACGTTCCTGTTGGCAAATGTCACACAATCCAAATATCTCCAATTTGACGTTTAAGACCAAAAATTGTTGCAATTGAGACTGTAATTGCGGGGATAATGTCGAATCTATCTTAATCACACGATGACAATTTTGACAAAAGAAGTGACCATGACGTGGTGACACAAAGTCACATTGATACTTAACCTTTAACTGACCATTTTCAGATCGTTGCTCAATAATACCAAGATCCGTGAATTCTTTGATGTTGCGATATGTCGTCGTATGGCTGGCATTTGGGTAAATGCTTTGCATATAATCATCAACCTCTGTCACTGACACATAACGATTTTCAAAATCAGACAAAAATTTCAACAAATCTTTGCGTTGCTTCGTTGTCCGCAAGTCACTTTTTTCCAGTATTGCTAAGCCCTTATCATATTGTGCTATGTTATCAGCCATCTACTTTAAACCTCTATCGACATGTCACTTAATCATTACATAAGCTATTATGCTTCAAAAAACGAAAATAGTCCAATTCTTTTGCTTAGTGTCTATCTGTTAGATAATTAATTTTTCATTGTTTGCGTTGGCACATCTTTTTGGAGCCATTTTAATTTGGACCGTAACATTGCCATTGTATCAGGTAACACTAGTGCAGCCATTAACCAAAAAACTGGCAGTCCTTGAATTAAATAACGGGAACGGCCACCTTCAAATATCAAGAGATACATGAATAAACCAACAATAGACAGTCTTAATATTTGAGTCAATTTATTTTTGCTACGCCAGCCTAATGCAATCATAGACAGTAATAAAATCCAAACAACTTGAGCAATATATCGAAAATCAGATAAATACTTTCCCTCCGTATAAACAAAATCTTCAAATAGTCGCGTCAATCCTGCTCCAGTAGGCTTAGCAGTCATAAAGTTTCCCTCAATTAGCCATGCAAAAGTGCCATCTGAAGAGTTCCTATTTTGTTTAGAAATAAGAAACTTAATATAACCAAAAAAAACCTCGCTTTTTCAATCTTGCAATAAGATGTTTTTTTGAGTAGTCAACCATTGCTTTTTGACTGGGCTGCCTACCCATTGCCAATGCGTCTTTAGCATTATAGCCCCCATTTCCACTAACACCCATATTAATAAAATGAATTGCTGGCACAGTGCGATGTGGTGTAATTTCAATCACTTGTTGTGACTCTATTTGATGATTAACATAAGCATAACTCGTAACGACACCCACACATAGCAATAGTGCTATCATAATACTTTTAAGTTTTTGCCACTGAACGTCAATTCCCACTGAATTTCTAAAAAGATAAAGAAATTCAACCGCCACAATAGCTATGATAGGCACAATAGCCGATGGCTTTATAAAATAAATTGCCGTTAGGAAAAAGCCATTTCCCAACGTGGCGAATAAACGCCACACTAACTTAAAATTAGACTTTTGTGCGATGACATATGTCAAGATTAATCCAGAAACCAAGGGCATGACAACGACATCCGAGTATGGTACTAAAATCATAGGAAATACCAAAATCCAAATAGCATGCATGTATATGGTGGCGATTACTTTCTGACGATCAATTAAAGCTATTGTCAAAATATTTAGTAAAACTGCAACATCAAGGAAAATGACATTAACAATATCAAATAATAGCCAAGATGTACTATTTGCAAATACGGCAATTTGATGTTGCAATAACAACAAAGCCAAGTTGTTGGTGTACATACTAAAGTATGCTTTCAATTCATTACTATGATCAGGCAGGAGACCTTCGTGTATGGCACCCGGATCGAATCCGATACTTGGATGCGTATGCAACACCAATATCACTTGAATCAGTATGACTAGAGATAATATAATTGGTGCAACGATACTGCCTTTATCTTTAAACAGCCATAACATCGATAATCGGAATTTTTTAAACACAAAGAAAGCTGACGCAATACCAACCATCAACAATAAAAATACAATGGTCACCCACGTTGTGCCTTCACCCAATGTTTGGGGTGTTAATGTGTCACCAAGCGTTAAATTTGGCGACATCAAAGCAAAATATAGAGAAATAAAAATAAAAAAGTAAAATAGATAATCAATCAGATGATTCCCAAATTTAAAAAATGCCAATTTAAATTTTGTCAATGTTTAAGCCTTTCTGCTCAATCAGCAAGAGAAATTGAATAGAATCGTTTTGCCGATTCACCCAAATCTAATTGCACTAATTGAAAATGAATGACATCTAGTGCAGCTGTTAATTCATCAAACAACACATCAGCGAAATTTTCTAATGTCGGATTAATTGTTCTAAACGGTGCTATATCATTTAGCGTTTGCCCCGCAATTTCTGTAAATAATTTTGGACTAGTAACTCAATATCTTCAAATTTAACAACTTCAGATGTTGACGTAACAGGTGGTATGATATTTAGCACTACTTCCCAAGTGTGAGGATGTATCGTCCCTTGCCCATCAGCCCAACGAATGGCGTGGCTCGCGTTAATAAAGGTGCGTAATTTATATTGAGATATTTTTTTAATCATCTGTTTTACTTTTCTTAAACCGAGATAAGTCATCCAAAATGATTTGTTTAATGACTTTCAGTTCATTTTTAAAATTATTTGTGCGCCACGTTGCAGAGTTTGTAATCATGTTGATGATACCAATGAATCTAATGATTGATACAATCATGTTATAGAGCGGTAACGTTAAGACAACCCACCATTTTCGTTTAAGATACTTTTTTTCTTCTTTGAAATCAGTCAACATTCTGTTTACTTGCCAATAAATTAAAATCGAAAATAGCACATAAAGTAAATACATTAACACAAAGGACGCCAAAATTAGAACAGCTGAATAACCATAAAACACTAAGACAAATAAACCAATCGTCCATATCAAACGAGGAAACAGGAACGTATGATCAACCATTAAACGACTCACCATGAAGTTCTTGAAGAAATTGCCGATGTGCATATCTTTTGCCAAAAAGTCTGACGAAACGTCAACCTGTCCACGTTGCCACCTTTGTCGCTGCGTGTAAAGTTCTGAAACGCCATCAATGGGTTCAACATAGAAAATCGCGTTGTAACAAAAACCGACCTTTTTTCCTAATCGCTCACGAATTTGAAACGTCATATCCGTATCTTCGCCAACTGTATCGACGTTATACATATAGGTGCTGACTAATGTTTCACGTTTAAAAGCAGAGAAAGCCCCTGACATTGTAAATAGCTGATTCTTAGCTGATTCCATGCTTCGACCAAACATACATGCCTGTAAATATTCGAAGTACTCATTAACTCTTAAAACCCGTGCCTGCCACTTTTTTGTATCCTGAATCATTTTCTTATTAGTCAAAACGGCGCCAGCAGCAGCATCGATATCTGGATTATTTTCAAAATATAGCACTAAATTACGTAATGCATCAGGCTGTAAGATACCATCTGTGTCAAGATTAATGACATACTGACCAATGCTATTATAAATTGCGGAATTCAACGCTTTCGCTTTCCCTTGATCAGCGTCAATCCATTGCAAAAGTGCGTTGGGAAAAGCAACTTGTGCACGACCAAATTCACGAAAACTATTATCTTGGCTATTGTTATTTACAATCGTCATTTGTATCAAATCTTTTGGATAAGTTGTATTCACAATTGACTCAATGCACTCAAATAATGTTTTTTCCGAATTGTAGACGGGTAAAATAATAGAAATCATCGGTAATTTTTGCGGTATGGATAAAGGTTGATTCAATATTTTACTGTAATTGGTCCGAAAAGAATGCCAAAGTGTCGGAATAATTTCAAACAGTATTGGAATTAACAGCCAACTTGCCCAAAAGCCCAACTGATGAATTAATTGATTAATAAATGTATTCATGTTGTCTCCCGATTTTGCGATGCCACTTGGATTAATTGCCCACGAGTGAAAATTGTAAAGTAAAAAGTCAACATTAGTACGTAAAATAAGAGTCTTCCCAAAATGGAGTGAGCTAGAAAGAAACTATCACTGCCAAAAAGATGGAGACTTGTGGCCACAAAAGTTAATCGCACAATGTTTGCAGCAAAGATAAAAGCGACACCAGTCAATGCAAGCCACAATCTTTGTTGCACTTTAAACACTGGATAAAACGAAATGAGACTCACAAAAGCTGCTGTTTCAACAATACCAGAACATTCGTAGTCAACATTCATCAAAATAATTCGTTCATGATATAGCACTTGAATCACATGACCCAAAGGTAATGTACTAAAAATGCCAAAAAAGTCGCCAACTAAACCAACACCCCATGTCATAATAGTTGAAAATAGCCAAATAGCATATGGTTTGCTCCATAATACTAAAACAATAAATAAACCTAAACTCCCCATCAAAAAATAAAATGCATCTAGTTTAGCACGCTTAAAAACTGACAGGCTATATATCCAAAGGAGCACTACTATTAAAATGATTGTTTTCATCAACATTTTATGCACCCGTATTTTTTTCTTTTGTTTGACGCTTTAGTCGCAATCGGTATCCAAAAAAGGCAATGAGAAGACCTAGAAACGCAATAATCCAAGGCCCAGATGAAGCGCCCACATACGTGATTGAAGCTTTTCCCTTAAAATATTGACCATCTTTACCTTCAAAATCATCATACTCACCACTCGATGTGAGTGAAATTTCTGAATTTTCGGGAATTGTAACCGCTAAATCTTTGCGACTAATTCGAAATTCATAGACATATTTAAACTTAGATTCATCACCTTTAACAGTTTCTACGTCAACATAGCCACCTTGCGTATCATGCACTAAATGCTGCCAATCACCAAAAGCTTGTGAAACATCAACAGAAAAAGCGTGTCCCTCACCATTAGTTACTGTGCCATTGCCGAGCTGAATTTGATAGGGTTTGCCATCAATAAATATATAATACTGTTGATGAAAATTGGCATACTTGTCTAATGTACTGAAATGATTTGACATGTCAGCATTTAAGTCATACCAGCTGTCAATATAAACGTAAATATAGTCCTCATCGTATGAAAGTTTGATATCACGTTGAAAATCAGTTTGAGTGCCGTTAATATCAGCTGGTTGGCTGGAATTCAACTGAGTCCCCGGTACGTTATCCCAGTCATTAAAATTGCCATCAATCTGAATACTGCTGGAATCAGCCGATACCCTTTCGACTAAATGAGTTGAGACAAAGAGTAGAGATATCACTAATACTAATATGGTAAACATTGTTTTCTTCATGTTTGCTATAATCCTCGCTATTGTATAATCCCCATCGTCATGATTGATGGCTTCCTAAGCTGTCGTTGCACTAATATTTATTTAACGGTTCACGATGACGCCGTCCACAGTAACTGCATTTTTGGCAAAATATAGATAAGACTCGGCGCGATTGTAAAACATTTCCTTGGTTTTATCTTTTTCATGCCACTCGGCAACGCCAATTGAGATTGTGACGCCAAAAGTGCCTTTATCAGTATTCACAGAGAGCTCATTGACGGCCTTTAAAATATTTAAAGACATTTTCTGTGCCTCAGCATAATCTGTATTTTCTAGAATAATGCCAAACTCTTCGCCGCCAATTCGAAATAGCTCCGCACCTTTGTAGTTAACAATATTTTCCCTGATAGCGTGTGATACCTCTTTTAAAACAGCATCACCTATTAAATGCCCATAAGTATCATTAACCAGCTTAAAATTATCTATATCCAATATGATAAACGCTAGTTGAATTGTTTTATTTTTTGCCGCTTTAAACGATTGGTCAAAACTTTTTTCAAAGGCGGTACGGCTACTCAATTGCGTCAAAAAATCAGTATTAATACGTTCAATCAAAGCTTCATATTGTATACGACCGACGCTATTAACCAAATGAATGCAGGTCATATAAACAATCAACTTACAAATCAGAGCAATAAACAGGAGCACATCAAGTTCTTGACTAGGTAAAATCAATAACCCCCACGACGTAGCAAATACAATCATTGCAATTACAAATAATAATTTGTTTTCAATAATTGCCACTGAATATTTTTGGTAGATTGTAAAATTAAACCGAACACTTGAATAAAAAAGCCGCAGCGCCTTTAATGGTAATTGTCTAAAACAACCATAAAGGAACTGCGACTCATGACTAGTTTATCATCTCAAGAACGCACTGTCATTCAAACTTTACTCGAATTGAATTATTCTGTTCGTGCCATTGCGCG